>SCUD01000079.1 GCA_004297335.1 Gammaproteobacteria bacterium | reverse complement strand
GGCGCCTCAGGGGCAGTAGCGGGCGGGGCGGGGCGTGCCGGTGGAGCGCCGGTCGACGACGACTTCACCGCCCTTCATGACCCACCGGACCCGCCGGGTGACCGCGCGGATGTCCGCCAGCGGGTCGCCAGCGATCGCGATGATGTCGGCTGCGAACCCGGGCGCGATACGCCCGAGGCGTTCCTGCTCGCCGAGCAGGCGTGCGGCGTCGGCGGTAGCGGCGCGCAGCGCCGCGGCCGGAGTCAGGCCGGCCGCGACGAACCACTCGAGCTCGCGCGTGTTCTCGCCGAACATGCCGAGCACGGCATCCGAGCCCATCGCGATCGGCACGCCAGCCCGCCAGGCGCGCCCGAGCATCTCCATGTTGCGCGGCAGGAAGGCGCGCAGCCGCGCCTCGTCGTCGCCGCTGTAGCCAAACTCGCCGCGGTGCTCTGCATACCAGCGGTTGTGGTCGATCGTCGGGACGTAGAAGATCCCGGCGGCCGCCCAGTCGCGCAGCGTCGGCTCATCCACGTCCACGGCATGCTCGATGGAATCGACGCCGGCGCGGATCGCGTCAGGCACGACTGATGGCCCATAGGCGTGCAGAGCTACCCGGAGGCCGCGGCTGTGCGCGGCGGCGACGGCGGCCTCGATCTCGGGGAACTCGTAGTTGCGCGTCCCGCTGAGATCCGAGCCAGTACCGGTCGTCGCGAAGATCTTGAGCCACTGCGCGCCGCGGTCGGCCACTTCGTGCGCGCGCTGGCCGAGACTCGCGACTCGTTCCGCGGTGCTGCCGGCAGCGCCCGGCGGCATCACCAGCGGGTGAATGCCAGTGCCGCCCAGGAACAGGCGCGGCCCGGGGACCACCCCGCGCTCGATCAGCTCCCGCAGCTGGAAATCCACGCCGTCGAGCGCCATCAGGTCCCGCGCGCTCGTGACGCCGGTCTCGAGCGTGCGCGCGGCATTGTCGATCGCCGCCAGCAGGCGTTCAGCCGCGGGGGTCTCCTGCAGCAGCTGCCGCCAGGCGTCACCGCTGGAGGGCCTGCAGAAGCCGTAGGTGATGTGCAGGTGTGCATCGATCAGGCCGGGTACCGCGGTCAGGTCGCCGAGATCGATACGCGTGGCCGCGGGATAGCGCTGGTCGAGCGCCTCGCCGATCGCGGCGATCCGGCCCTCGGCGACGACCATCTCGCGACCCGGCAGGCGCTCGCCGGTACCGTCGATGATCGCGGAGAACCGCAGCAGCGTTGTCTCCGGCGCGACCTCCGCAACCGCGGAGGCCGCCGCCAGCGCCAGCAGGCCGAGCAGCGTGGATGCCGCGCCGGCCAGCCGGCCGCGCCTCATCGGCCGAAGCCCTCAGTGACGGAAGCTGATCTCGGCACCGTAGGTCCGTGGCTGGCCATACAGCCCAAAGGGCACGCCGAGGAAGCTGATGCCCCGCATCGTGCGGTACTCCTCGTCGGCCAGGTTGCGGCCATACAGTGAGAAGCTCCAGTGCTCGCTGAGTTCACAATCGAGCGTGGCGCTCCAGAGACCATAGGCTCCCTGGCGGGAGTTCTCCCGGTTGTCGGGATTGAAGAACTGCTCGCTGCGGTACGAGTAGCCGACCATCAGCCGGGTCGGTGCAGACCCGAGCGCGAAGCGCCAGGTCCCGCCCAGGTTCGCGGTCCATTCCGGTGCCCGCGGCAACTGGTTGCCGGCGACGTTGAGCGGGAGGCCGGTCGTACCGTCGATCGCGCCACCCGGGAAGTCGTCGAACTGCGCATCGTTGTAGCCGAGGCCAAAATCGAGGCTGAACCCCTCGCCAAGGAGCGCGGTGCCCTCGAGTTCGAAACCTTCGGTGGTGACGGCGGCGGCGTTCGAGATCAGCAGCGTCGTCGTGCCGCTGGCGGGGTTGAAGCGGAACTGGAACACCTGGTAGTCGTCGTATTCGGCGTGGAAGGCCGCGAGGTTCAGCCGCAGGCGGCCGCCGAGCAGGCTGGACTTGAGCCCGATTTCGAAGCTGTCGACGGTTTCCTCCTCGAAGGGCAGGTCCGCCGCGTCAGCCACCAGGTCGACGTTGAAGCCGCCACCCTTGTATCCGCTGGCGTAGGTGAAGTAGCCGGACACGTCGTCGTTGAACTGGTACTGCAGGTTGGCGGTGGCCGTGGCGTAGCCCTCGCTGCGGGACATGGACTGGTCGATCAACTGGGCGAGCCCGAAGCCCGGGAAGACGACCTGGTAAATCACTGCGTCCTTGTCCTCCTCCGTATAGCGCAGGCCGGCGCTCGCGGTCAGCCGTTCGCTCAGGTCATAGTTCGCATTGGCGAATGCGGCCCAGCTGCGGGAATCGACCCGGGAATGCTGCGTCGCGGCGTCCACTCCCTGCGGGGGTCCGCCCCAGGCCGGCCCCAGCGCCGCGATTCGATCGGTCCTGGCATCCTGGTCGAACCAGAACGCACCGAGTACGTAGCGGAAGCGCGCGTCGCCGGGTGAGGCCAGTCGCAGTTCGCCCGTGAAGTGATTGAAATCGTCCTCGAAATAGCGCGCGTGCAGCGCGAAGGCGCGGGTTGCGTCCTCGTCGCTGCCGGTCCTGCGGTCGACACTGCGGTAGCCGGCGATCGAGGTCAGCACGAAGCCGGCCGGAAGCGTGTAGTTCAGCCGCAGGCCCGTTCCCCAGCCGTTGTTCTCATCGATCAGCGGGGCGTCCTGGTCGACGACGAACGGCAGCACGGCCGCCGGATTGCCGGCAGCCAGTTCATAGCTCGCGTCCGGTTCGAGGAACAGCGTGTCATTGTCCTGGCGCCGGAAATCGACCGTGAAATCGAGTTCGAGGGCCTCGCTCGGCTGGGCGAGCAGCCGTACCCGGCCGAAGACGTGGTCGTTGCTCATCAGCTGCCCGCCGTCGTACAGGTTGTCGATGTAGCCATCCTGCTGCTGCGCAACCACGGCGATGCGGGCCGCGGCGCTGGCGCCGAGCGGCACGTTGAGGGTACCGGATCCGCCCAGGGTGCCGAGGTTGCCGCCGCGCAGCCGCCACTCACCGCTGGTCTCGCCGGGGACCGGCCGGCGACTGACGATCTGGATCACGCCGGAAGAGCTGTTCTTGCCGAACAGCGTGCCCTGCGGACCGCGCAGCACCTCGACCTGCTGGACGTCGATCAGGCCCTGGTCCACGGCCAGCGACTGGCCGGCGAAGACCCCGTCGACGTAGACTCCGACGCGCGTGTCGAAGCCGATGTTGCGCGAGAAGTCACCGATGCCGCGGATGCCGATGAAGGTCTCGGCGGACGCGCCGGTTTCACCGAATACCAGGTTGGGGACCGAGAACTCGAGGCCCTGCAGGGTCGTGACCTGCCCGCTGGCGATCGCGTCGCCGGTGATGGCCGAGATCGAGATCGGCACGCGCTGCAGGCTCTCTTCGCGGTAGCGCGCGGTCACGACGACCGCCTCCAGCGTGGCTGCGGACGGGCCATCGCCGCCGGGCTGCGCCTGCGCCCAGGCCGCATTCGACAGGATGGCCAGGACGAGCGGTGTGGCACGGGTGCTCATGGGTCTTCTCCTCGAAAAGGCGATCGGGCGCTCCGGACACTCCGTGGCCGGACGCGATGACCGGGGGCCGGCCGATGGCGGAAGTTACCGGTGAATGCGGCGCAGGACTTGCGCCCGTCGCCGCCTATTCTTGCGCCGCCGTCACTATTTGTGCGGTGCGGGCCGGAGCCGGCCCAACCGCGCCTGGCGCGGTGTACAGCCAAATCGCTGCCGGAAGGCGGTGGCAAATGCGCTGGCCTGGGTGTAGCCGACCTGCCCGGCGATCACGGCGATCGGCAGGGAAGTTTCGCGCAGCAGGTTCCAGCCGGACAGCAGCCGGCTCTCGATGCAGCATTCGGAGATGGTCTGGTCAAACAACTGCCGGAAGCCGAAGCTCAGCTTGTTCCGGTTGATACCGACTCGCCGCGCCAGCGCCTCGATGCTCGGACGCCCGGCCGGGGACCGCAACAGGATCCGGCGGACTTCATGCAGGGCCTCGACGTCCCGTGGCCTCAGCCGTACCGTCTCGTGCGGTTCGGCGCGCCGGTCCAGGACGCGCGACATCATGCACACCAGTTCGATCGCCTTGGCCTCGAGATGTACGCGCCGCAGGTCACCGGCAAAGCCCTGTCCAAGCAGCTGGTCCATGGCCAGCATCATCTCGGTGGGCAGTGCCCAGTTCTGGAGCAGAAACTCGTCCGAGCCCTGCGCCAGCCGGCGCACCGGCTCGGCCAGCCGGACCGAATCGAGGCGAAAGCGCTCGATCAGCAATCGCGGGCGCATGAACACCGTCACCCAGTCCAGGCCAACCTGGCCCTCGACCCACTCCTGGTCCCGGATGCCCTCGGGTTGATGCAGGATCTGGCAGAGCGGGCCCTCGAGCTCGCTGGCCCCTATTCCGTCGAAGTCCATCAATGTCCGGGCGGCCTTGCGGAAGTGAAATCGCGTCCAGCCGTCGCCGTGGCATTGATAACTCAGCGCGGCGTGCAACGTTCCCCGCATGCCGAGCACGATGAAGTCATCGTCCAGCGCGACGAGGTCAACCGTGCCGCAACCGAGCTCCGGGCGGATCCTGGAGTCGAGGAAACATACCTCTTCACCGCTGGCCTCAGCGGGTGGCGAATCGCAGACCCGGCGGTGCCAATCGACGAGTCCCGACCGCATGCTCGATGGAGCAATCAAGGCGCCATCCTGTGGGGGCAGGCCTGTTGCATGAACTCAACCACGGTGCTGGATGTGCCGGTAATGTGTCATATCCGCGGACCGGACGCCAAGGCCCGGCTGCGTCCAGCCGCCGCCCGGCGGACGGTCACCCCGCGGCCCGCAGGTTGAGCGCCGGGTCATTCTCCGGATTCAGCACGCAGCGCACGCCACCGGGGCGCGCGAACTCCGCGACGCACTGGTTGCAGTTCGTGCACTTCGAGCGCGCGGCCGGGTCCGCCGCGATGCGCCGGACGAAGTCGGGTTCCGCGAGCAGTGGCCGGCCGAGCACGACGAAGTCGAAGCCCTCGCGCATCGCCTGTGCGACATTGCCGGCGCTGCGGATGCCGCCGAGCAGGCCGAGCGGCAGGCTCACCGCGGCCCGGATCCTCCGCGCCTGCTCGAGGAAATAGAGTTCCGCGAATGGCAGTGAGCGGAACGCGGTCCTTTCGCCGATCCGGAGCAGGAAGCGGTTCCAGGCGCTCTTTTCCGTGCGCCGCATCGCCGGCGCCGGCGACTCGCCACGGAACAGGTACATCGGCGAGTGCGGCGTGAAGCCGCCGGTGAGCACGAGACCGTGCGCGCCGGCCGCCTGCAGCGCCGCCGCGACGGTGGCGGCTTCCTCGACCACGAGGCCGCCGCGCGCGCCATCTTCCAGGTTGAGCTTCACGAGCACGGCGAGACGGTCGCCCACAGCCGCGACCACCCGGCGCAAGACCTCGACCGGGAAGCGCATCCGGTTCTCGATCGGGCCGCCATGGCGATCACTGCGCCGGTTGCCGAGGGGACTCAGGAACTGGCTCAGCAGGTAGCCATGGCCCATGTGGATCTCGACAGCGTCGAAGCCGGCCTCAGCCGCCAGCCGGCAGGCCGTGACGAAGGACCCGGCGATCTCCTCCATATCGGCCTCGGTGAGTGCGCGGGTCCTGAGCGCTCC
>SCUD01000078.1 GCA_004297335.1 Gammaproteobacteria bacterium | reverse complement strand
GGCCGATGATCGCTGCACGAATGGTGGCCCGCACGACCTGTTCCAGCGGGACGACGACCGCGAGGAGACGATCCGCGCGCGGCTCGAGGTGTACCGCGAGCGGACCCAGCCGCTGGTCGAGCACTACCGGCGCCAGGGATTGCTGCGGCGCATCGAGGCCGACGGCAGCCTGGATGAGGTGCAGGCGCGGCTCGAAGCGGCGATCGCCGGCGCCTGAACCCGTCCGGGGCGCGGCTACAGGGCGGCCAGCAGGGCTTCGCCAACCACTGAACGGCGCCAGCCCGCGAGCACCGGGAGATCGTGCGTGCCGCGCACGATTGCCGCGAGTTCCCTGCGCGTCGCCAGCACCTCGGGGGCGATGTCGAGTTCAGTGGCAATCCCGGCCAGGCGCTGCTGCAGCACCTTGAGCTGCTGTTGCTGCGCGGCATCGGGCCGCCCGGCTCCGTTGCTGTCGAGGTCGTCCTCGCGGATGGCTGCCGCAGCGATGGCGGCGAGCAGCGCGTCGCCCTGCCTCTCGATCGTGCCGCGCGGCAGCGCCTCCAGTTCCGCGAGCGCTACGCGTGTCTGCGGGCGCAGCCGCGCGAGTTCCAGCAGCGCGGCATCCGCGAGAATCCAGCCGCGTGGCAGGTTGCGCGCGAGCGCCCGTTCCTCGCGCCATCCGGCGAGCGTACGGGCCACGGCGCGACCCTGGGGATCCAGACGCTCGAGTCCCCGGAGCCGGCGCCAGGCCTGCTCCGGATCGGCGCGGTAGAGCGCCGGGTCGGTGAGTGCCGCGGCCTCCTCGTCGAGCCAGCCGCGACGCCCGGCGGCCGCAAGGCGCTCGTCCAGCAGTTCCGCCAGCGCCGGCAGGTGCGCCACGTCCTCGGCCGCGTAGATCAACTGCTCCCGCGAGAGCGGGCGCCGGGTCCAGTCGGTACGCGTATGCCCCTTGTGCAGTTCGATGCCGAGCAGTCGCCGCACCAGTTCACCGTAGCCGATCTGTGCCGGAAAGCCGAGCAGGCCCGCCGCGATCTGCGTATCGAAGACCGCTGCGAGCGGCTGGCCCGTGACCGGCAACAGCGCCTCGAGGTCCTGGCGCGCGGCGTGCAGGATCTTGACGCGCCCCGGGTCGACGAGCGGGGCAGCGAGCGCCGGAAGTCCCGGGATCGCCAGCGGATCGACCAGCAGGATCTTCCCCGCCACCGCGAGCTGCACGAGGCACAGCAGCGGGTGGAAGGTGCGCTCGCGCATGAACTCGGTGTCGAGCGCGAGCACCGCGCTCGCCGGCCATCCGGCGACCCGGTCGGCAAGCTCGCGCGGGTCGGCGAGCAGGGCGGGTTCCTGCATGTGTCTTCCTGTTGGGCTGCAACGGGCGTTGGCGCCGCGTAGGATTATGCGGTCTGGGCGGCTGCTCCCCAAGGACAGGATTCGATGCACGTTCATATCCTCGGCATCTGCGGCACGTTCATGGGTGGCATCGCGGCGCTCGCGCGTGCCGCGGGCCATCGCGTGACCGGGTCCGACGCCAAAGTCTATCCGCCGATGAGCGACCAGCTCGCCGCGCTCGGCATCGCGCTGACCGAGGGCTACGATCCGGCGCAGCTCGACGGGGCGCCGGACGTGGTCCTCGTTGGCAATGTGATGACTCGCGGCATGCCGATCGTCGAGCGGCTGCTGGACGATGACCTGGCCTTCAGCTCGGGGCCGCAGTGGCTTGCCGAACACGTGCTTGGCGGCCGCGAGGTGGTGGCCGTGGCCGGTACCCATGGCAAGACCACGACGACGACGATGCTGGCCTGGATTCTCGACCGCGCGGACCGGGCGCCGGGCTTCCTGATCGGCGGGGTGCCGGAGAACTTCGGCGTCTCGGCGCGCCTCGGCACCGGTACCGCCTTCGTCATCGAGGCCGACGAGTACGACACGGCATTCTTCGACAAGCGCGCGAAGTTCGTGCACTACCGGCCACGGCACCTGGTGCTGACCAACCTCGAGTTCGACCACGCCGACATTTATCCGGACCTCGCCGCGATCGAGCGGCAGTTCCATCACCTGCTGCGTACCGTGCCGGGCCGCGGTCGCATCAGCTGGAACGCGGCGGCACCGGCGCTCGGCCGTGTGCTGGCGATGGGCTGCTGGACGCCCCAAGCGAGCTTTGCGCGGGATCCGGCGATTGCCGCGGAGTGGCAGCTGCGCCTGGTCGCGGAAGATGGTTCACGCTTCACCGTGCTGCACCAGGGCGCGGCGGTCGCCGAGGTCAGCTGGCCGCACTTTGGCCTGCACAACGCGGAGAACGCGCTCGCCGCCATCGCCGCGGCGGCCGGACTCGGCGTCGCGCCGGAGCAGGCGGGGGCGGCGCTCGCGGAGTTCCAGGGGGTCCGCCGGCGCATGCAGCTGCGCGGCTCTGTGCGCGGGATCAGCGTCTACGACGACTTCGCGCATCACCCGACCGCGGTCGCGGTGAGTATCGACGCACTGCGGCGCCGCGACCCGGGAGCGCGCATCATCGCCGTGCTGGAGCCGCGCTCGAACACGATGCGCCTCGGACACCACGTGGGCCAGCTGGCCGAGGCCCTGGCGGGCGCCGACCGTATCTGGCTGTATCACCCGCCCGGGCTTGGCTGGGATCCCGGGACCGTCGCTACCGCACTCGGCGCGCGCGCCGGGATCAGCGGGGACCTGGACCAGCTCGTCGCCGCGCTCGCCGCGGAGCTCGTCCCCGGCGACCGGGTCCTGGTGATGAGCAACGGTGGCTTCGGCGGCCTGCACGGCCGGCTGCTGGCGGCGCTCGCGGAACCGCTCAGGACCCCGACCATGGAGCGTCGGCCGGGCTGATCCGCCGCCGCAGCAGCCACAGCAGGCCGAGAATCAACGCGCCCCAGGCTGCGACCAGCCAGCCGGTGAAGCCGTCGTAGGCGCTGACCAGCCAGGCCTGGCGCGCGCCGGGATCCAGCACGGTCAGATCGAGCGTCGACTGGATCACCCACACCCAGCCCATGTGCAGGCCGATGCAGGCGGCGATGCTGCCCGTCAGGCGGCGCACGCTGCCGAGCACGAGGCCGACCACCAGCAGCGTCACGAAGGCGTCCGCAATCGCGAGCGGCGCCGCGAAGCGTCCGAGCGCGCCGGCGAGCAGCGCGAGCCCGCTGCCCCAGCCGAGCTGCTCCGCCGGGATCTGTGTGCGCCCGAGGAAGTGCACCGCGGCATACACCAAAGCGGTGATCGCGATCGCGGCAGTGGCCCCGGATTCACGCTCGATGCCGCGGTACATCAGGCCGCGGAAGAAGGTTTCCTCCAGCAGCGCGACCGCCAGGCCGGTCAGCGCGCCGGCGGCGATCTCGCCGGCCAGCGGCGCCAGCTCCAGGGCCGGCTGCCACTCGCGGATCGCCAGCGCGGCGAGCGCTGCTGCGATCGGCAGCATGGTCGCGATGCCGGCCGCGAGGCCCAGCGTCGCCTCGCGCAGAAAGCGCGCGCGCGGAGCACCCCAGCCCCAGTCAGTGCGGCCGCGCAATCCGAGCCGCCAGATGCACAGCGCGATGCCGGCGAGCATCAGCAGCTGCCAGAAGCGCGTGACGACGCGATGGAAGGCGAAGTCCGGCCAGAGTGTGTGGACGAGCTGGAAGACCGGCCAGGCGAACAGAGCCGCGGCCAGCAGCGTGCCGCCGATCGCCAGCAGGAACCAGCCAGCCGCGCGCATTCAGGCGCCGGCGGCGAGACTGGCGAAGGCGCCGCGGGCCGCGGCGAGGGTCGCCTCGATCTCCGCGGCGCCGTGCGCAGCCGAGACGAAGCCGGCCTCATAGGCCGAAGGAGCCAGGTAGACGCCGGCCTGCAGCATCAAGTGGAAGAACCGGCGGAAGCGAGCGGCGTCGCCGGCCACCACCTGGTCGAAGCGTTCGATGCGTGCGTGCTCTGTGAAGAACAGGCCGAACATGCCGCAGACGTGATTGGTCGCGAAGGGGATGCCCGCAACGCGGGCCGCGTCCTCGAACCCGGCGACCAGCTGGCTGGTGGCACTGGCGAGCGAGGCATGAAACCCCGGGCGCGCGACGATCTCGAGCGTCGCGAGACCGGCCGCCATCGCGATCGGATTGCCCGACAGCGTGCCCGCCTGATACACCGGCCCGAGTGGCGCGAGCCGTTCCATGATCTCGCGGCGCCCGCCGAAGGCGCCGACCGGCAGGCCACCGCCGACGATCTTGCCGAGCGTCGTCAGGTCCGGCCGGATGCCGTAGAGCGCCTGGGCGCCGCCTGCGGCGACGCGGAACCCGGTCATGACCTCGTCGAAGATCAGTACCGACCCATGCGCCGTGCACAGTTCGCGCAGTTTATCGAGAAAGCCCGGCACCGGCGGCACGCAGTTCATGTTGCCGGCCACCGGTTCGACGATCACCGCGGCGACCTCGTCGCCGAGCGCAGCGAAGCTGGCCTCGAGGCCGGGCACGTCGTTGTAGGCGAGCGTCGTCGTCAGCGCAGCGAGACTGGCAGGTACGCCCGGGGAGGTCGGCACGCCGAGCGTCAGCGCGCCGGAGCCGGCCTTGACCAGCAGCGAATCGGCATGCCCGTGATAGCAGCCCTCGAACTTGATGATGCGCTCGCGCCCCGTATAGCCGCGCGCGAGCCGGATCGCGCTCATCGTCGCCTCGGTGCCGGAGCTGACCATGCGCACGAGCTCGATGGACGGCATCATGGTCTCGATCTTTCGGGCGAGCTCGGTCTCGATGACGGTTGGCGCCCCGAAGGACAGCCCGTCGGCGACCCGGCGTGTGACCGCGGCGATCACCTCCGGGTGCGCGTGACCGGCAATCATCGGGCCCCACGAACCGACGTAGTCGATGAAGCGCCGGCCGTCCTCGGCCTCGATCCGGGCGCCCTGTGCGCGCCGGATGAACAGCGGTTCGCCGCCGACGCCGCGGAAGGCGCGGACCGGCGAGTTGACGCCGCCCGGGATGCAGCGACAGGCTTCCTCGAACAATGACATTTGCGCCTCCGAATCGTTCCTGGTCACCGCAGCTCAGTCATCGGCTGCCACCCACTCGATGCCGGTATCGATGCGGCCATCGTCGCCAAGTGTGAGCCAGCGGTACGCAGGCGGGCGGTCATCCACCTTGAATTCGTCCGTGCCCGGCGCGAACTGCATGCAGGTCGCGGGCGTGGCCAGCAGGCGCCAGCGGTCGCGATACGTGTCGAGGGCCTGGTGCACGTGTCCCCACAGCAGGCCGCGCACGCCCGCATGGCGCTCGAGCACCGCGAACAGCGCAGGCGCATTGTCGAGCATCAGCTCGTCCAGCCAGCGGCTGCCGTGCGGTACCGGGTGATGGTGCAGGCAGACGAGCACCTGCGCGTCCGGATGCCGGGCGAGTTCGCCACCGAGCCGCGCCAGCTCGCCCGCGGCGAGGTGGCCGTCGACCCGGCCCGGCACGGTGGTGTCGAGCATCACCAGCAGCCAGTTCCCGTAGCGGGTCGCCAGCTCGTGGATGAACGGAGCTCCGGCGAGCGACCGGCGCAGGGCCGCCGGCTCGTCGTGATTGCCGGGCAGGCAGTGCACCGGTAGCCGCTGGCCGGCGAAGGTCTCCCGCAGCCGCGCATAGGCGGTCGCGTCGTCCTGCACCAGGTCGCCGGTCAGCAGCAGGCCCTCGGCGCCGGCGTGGTGGACCTGCGCATGGGCCAGGCAGCGCGCGAGCGTCCGGTCGGGCCTGACGCCACGGACCTGCCCGTCCGGCGCGCCGGGCAGGTGCAGGTCGGTGAACTGCAGCAGGCGCACCGGCGCCGGTCAGTACCGGTAATGGTCGGGCTTGAACGGGCCCTCCGCCGGCAGGCCCAGGTAGCGCTGCTGTTCCGGCGTCAGGACCGTGAGCTTCGCGCCGATACGCCCGAGATGCAGCCGCGCGACCTTCTCGTCGAGGTGTTTCGGCAGCACGTAGACGCGGTTGGCGTAGCGGTCGCCATGCGCAAACAGCTCGACCTGCGCCAGCACCTGGTTGGTGAACGAGTTCGACATCACGAACGACGGGTGGCCGGTGCCACAGCCGAGGTTCACCAGCCGGCCCTCGGCCAGCACGATGATGCGCCGGCCGTCCGGGAAGATCACGTGGTCGACCTGCGGCTTGATGTTCTCCCAGCGGTAACGCCGCAGCGCGGCGATCTCGATCTCGCTGTCGAAATGGCCGATGTTGCAGACGATCGCCTGGTGCTTCATTCGGCACATGTGCTCGTGCGTGATCACGCTGAGGTTGCCGGTCGCGGTGACGAAGAGGTCCGCGGCGCCGGCCGCCTCGTCCATGGTCACCACGCGGTAGCCCTCCATCGCCGCCTGCAGCGCGCAGATCGGATCGATCTCGGTGATCCAGACGGTGGCGCCGAGTCCGCGCAGGGACTGCGCGCAGCCCTTGCCAACGTCGCCGTAGCCGGCGACCACGGCGATCTTGCCGGCGATCATCACGTCGGTCGCGCGCTTGATGCCATCGACCAGCGACTCGCGGCAGCCATAGAGGTTGTCGAACTTCGACTTGGTCACCGAGTCGTTGACGTTGATGGCCGGGAACGGCAGGCGCCCCTCGGCCGCGAGCTGGTACAGGCGCTTGACGCCGGTCGTCGTCTCCTCGGTGACGCCGCGGATTGCCGCGAGCCGGGTCGAGTACCAGCCGGGCTGTGCGGCGAGTCGCTGGTGGATCGACGCATACAGCGCCTGCTCCTCGTCATTGCCGGGCCTGGCGATCACCGTCGCATCGCGCTCCGCGGCGCTGCCAAGCATCAGCAGGAGCGTCGCGTCGCCGCCGTCGTCGAGGATCATGTTGGCCGGGCGCCCGGCGGGCCAGTCGAAGATCCGGTGGGTGAAGTCCCAGTACTCCTCGAGGGTCTCGCCCTTGTAGGCGAACACCGGAATGCCCGCGGCGGCAATCGCCGCCGCGGCGTGGTCCTGCGTCGAGTAGATGTTGCAGGAGGCCCAGCGCAGTTCGGCGCCGAGCGCGACCAGCGTCTCGATCAGCATCGCGGTCTGGATCGTCATGTGCAGCGAGCCGGCGATGCGCGCGCCAGCCAGCGGCCGGGACAGCCCGTACTCGGCGCGCAGCGCCATCAGTCCGGGCATCTCGGTTTCGGCGATCGCGATCTCGCGGCGGCCCCAGTCGGCCAGCGCGAGGTCGCCGACGTGGAAGTCGCTGAAAGCGGGGTTGATTACGGCATTCATGGTCGAGTCTCTCCTCTGCGAGCGAGAGCGCCGTTGTACTGCGCGATCCCCGAGCCTGGCAGGCGGATGCCTGTTGCAACGCTCCTCGGCGATCACGGCCCGCCGGTGGCGGGCATCCATGGGTCGGTCCTACAGTCCGGCCGCCTTGCGCAGGGCATCCGCGCGGTCGGTCCGTTCCCAGCTGAAGGCGGTGAACGTCGAGCTGCGTTCCACGCCGGTACCGCCGTTCCCGTCCTGCCAGCTGTATTTCATTTCCTGTGGCTCGCGCCCGAAGTGCCCGTAGGCCGCGGTCGCCTGGTACATCGGGTGGATCAGGTCGAGCATGCGCATGATGCCCCAGGGGCGCAGGTCGAAGTGCGCATGGACGAGCTTCTCGATGCGCTCGTCGCTGATCCGGCCCGTGCCAAAGGTCTGCACTGCGATCGAGGTCGGCCGGGCGACGCCGATGGCGTAGGAAATCTGGATCTCGCAGCGGCTGGCGAGGCCAGCCGCGACGATGTTCTTGGCGACATAACGCGCGGCATAGGCCGCCGAGCGGTCGACCTTCGAGGGATCCTTGCCGGAAAACGCGCCGCCGCCGTGGCGGGCCATGCCGCCGTAGGTGTCGACGATGATCTTGCGGCCGGTCAGGCCGCAGTCGCCGACCGGCCCGCCGATCACGAAGCGCCCGGTCGGATTGATGTGGTACTTCGTGCGCTTCGACAGCCAGCGCGCCGGCAGCACCGGCTTGATGATCTCCTCCATGACCCCTTCGCGAAGGTCCTTCTGGCGCACCTCCGGGGCGTGCTGCGTGGACAGTACGACTGCCTCGATCCCGACCGGCCGGTCGTTCTCGTAGCGGAAGGTCAGCTGGCTCTTGGCGTCCGGTCGCAGCCACGGCAGGCGCGCGCTGCGGCCCTTGCGCACCGCGGCCTGGCGCTCGACCAGCTGGTGCGCGTAATGGATCGGTGCCGGCATCAGCACCCGGGTCTCGTTGGTCGCATAGCCGAACATCAGGCCCTGGTCGCCGGCGCCCTGGTCCTCCGGATTGCGCCGGTCCACCCCCTGGGCGATGTCGCCGGACTGCTTGCCGATCACGTTGACCACGCCGCAGGTGCGGCCGTCGAAGCCGACCGTCGACGAGGTATAGCCGATGTCGCAGATCACGCGGCGCACGAGTTCCTCGAGATCCACCCAGGCGCGCGTGGTGATTTCCCCGGCAATCACCGCGACGCCGGTCTTGACCAGGGTCTCGCAGGCCACGCGGGCGCGGCGGTCGCGGGCGAGCAGCGCATCCAGGACGGCGTCGGAAATCTGGTCCGCGACCTTGTCGGGGTGGCCCTCGGAGACGGACTCGGAGGTGAAGAGGTAGTTGTCGTTCATCGCGGGATTATAGCGAATCCCGGTCTGGCGCTCGCTGGTCGCGGGTTGTCGCAGCCGCAGTTGCCGATTGCCGGGTCTGGCCGGCATCGGAGACAATGCCGGGTCGCCCCCGGAGAAGACCGATGCCCGAACGCCGCGAACTCGCCAATGCCATCCGCGCCCTGAGCATGGATGCGGTACAGCAGGCCAATTCCGGGCATCCGGGCATGCCGATGGGGATGGCCGATATCGCCGAAGTGCTGTGGCGCGACTTCCTGAAGCACGATCCGGCCCATCCGAACTGGGCGGATCGTGACCGCTTCGTGCTGTCGAACGGCCACGGCTCGATGCTGCTGTATTCGGTGCTGCACCTCTGCGGCTATCCGCTCAGCCTCGACGATCTGCGCAACTTCCGCCAGCTCGGGGCACCGACCGCGGGGCATCCGGAGCACGACCTGCACCTCGGCATCGAGACGACCACCGGGCCGCTCGGGCAGGGGCTCGCCAATGCCGTCGGCATGGCCCTGGCCGAGAGGCTGCTCGCCGATTCGTTCAACCGCCCTGGCCACGAGATCATTGACCACAACACCTGGGTGTTCCTCGGCGATGGCTGCCTGATGGAGGGTATCTCGCACGAGGCCTGCTCGTTGGCGGGGACCTGGCAGCTCGGCAAGCTGATCGGCTTCTACGACGACAACGGCATCTCGATCGACGGCGCGGTCTCGGGCTGGTTCACCGATGACACGCCCGCGCGTTTCGCGGCCTATGGCTGGCAGGTGATCCGTGATGTCGATGGCCACGATCCGGAGGCGATCCGGCGCGCGATCCGCCGGGCGCGTCGCGACCGGCTGCGCCCGACGCTGATCTGCTGCCGCACGATCATCGGCTACGGCGCCCCGAACAAGCAGGGCCGCGAGGAGTGCCATGGCGCGGCGCTGGGCGCGGCCGAAGTGGCCGCTGCGCGCCAGGCGCTCGGCTGGCCGCACCCGCCCTTCGTGATTCCGGCGGAGATCCGCGCAGCCTGGGATGCGCGGGCGGCTGGCCGCCGCGCGCACCGGCGCTGGCAGCGGCGCGTGAATGCCTGGCGCGCGGCCCACCCGGAGCTTGCCGCGGAGTTTACGCGGCGCCTCGCCGGGGACCTGCCCGCGGATTTCGGCGATCGCGTGCTGGCCGCGGTGGCCGCGGCCCAGCAGGCCGGCGGCAGTACCGCAACGCGGCAGAGTTCGCAGGCCGCGCTCGACGTGCTGGGAACGATCGTGCCCGAACTGCTCGGCGGCTCGGCCGACCTGACCGGTTCCAACAACACGCGCATTCGCGGCACCCGCGCATTTTCGGCCGTGGACCCCGGCGGGCGCTACCTGCACTACGGCGTCCGCGAGTTCGGCATGAGCGCGATCATGAACGGCATCGCGCTGCACGGTGGATTCATCCCCTATGGCGGCACGTTCCTGGTCTTTTCCGACTATGCGCGCAACGCGCTCAGGATGGCCGCACTGATGGGGGCGGGCAGCATCTTCGTGCTGACCCACGATTCGATCGGCCTCGGCGAGGATGGCCCGACCCACCAGCCGGTGGAACAGCTCGCCTCGCTGCGCCTGATCCCGCGACTCGAGGTCTGGCGGCCCTGCGACACGGCCGAGACCTGGGTTGCCTGGGCCGCGGCGATCGCGCGACGCCAGGGCCCGACAGCGCTGGTGCTCTCCCGCCAGGCGCTGCCGCACCAGCAGCGCGATGCCGCGACGCTCGCGGCCATCGGCCGCGGCGGCTACATACTCGCCGACAGCGACGGGCCGCCCGAGTGCATACTGATCGCGACCGGCTCCGAGGTCGCGCTCGCGCTGGCCGTCCAGCAGGAACTGACCCGGCGCGGGCGGCGGGTGCGCGTGGTGTCGATGCCCTGCACCAGTCTGTTCGACGCGCAGGATGCAGCCTGGCGCGAGACCGTGCTGCCGCGCGCGGTGCGCCGGCGTGTAGCGATCGAGGCGGGCAGTGGCGAAGGCTGGTGGCGCTACACCGGCAGCGAGGGTCGGGTCATCGGCATGACCGGCTTTGGCGCCTCGGGCCCGGCCGCTGACCTGGCGCGGCACTTCGGCTTCACGCCGGAGGCGATCGTGAAAGAGGTGGAATCGATGTTGGCAACTGGAGAAGCATGACCATGGCGATCAAGGTGGGTATCAATGGCTACGGCCGCATCGGCCGCAACATCCTGCGGGCGCTGTACGAGGCGGGACGCAGCGGCGAAATCAGCATCGTCGCGATCAACGACCTCGGCAATGCCGCGACCAACGCGCACCTGACGCGCTATGACACGGCGCACGGGAAATTCCCGGGCACCGTCGCCGTCGAGGGCGATCACCTGGTCGTCAATGGCGACCGTATCCGCGTGCTCGCCGAGCGCGACCCGGCGAAGCTGCCCTGGGCCGAGCTCGGCGTCGATTTCGTGCTCGAGTGCACCGGCCTGTTCGCCAGCAAGGACAAGGCCGGCAAGCACCTCGCCGGTGGCGCGAAGAAGGTGGTCGTCTCGGCGCCGGCCGAGGGCGTGGATGCGACGATCGTCTACGGCGTCAACCACGGCGTGCTGCGCCAGGGCATGACGGTGATCTCGAACGCTTCATGCACGACCAACTGCCTCGCGCCGCTGGTGAAGCCATTGCATGAGGGCATCGGCCTCGAGTCCGGGATCATGACGACGGTGCACGCCTACACCAACGACCAGGTGCTGACCGACGTCTACCACAGCGACCTCCGGCGCGCGCGTTCGGCGACGATGTCGATGATTCCGACCAAGACCGGCGCAGCGGCGGCGGTCGGGCTGGTGCTGCCCGAGCTGAAGGGCCGGCTCGACGGTTTCGCGGTGCGCGTGCCGACGATCAATGTGTCGCTCGTGGACCTGACCTTCACCGCCAGGCGCGCGACCACGGTCGCGGAGGTCAACGGCCTGTTGCGCGATGCCGCGGCTGGCGCGTTGCAGGGCATCCTCGCCTGCACCGAGGAGCCGCTGGTCTCGATCGACTTCAATCACGACCCGGCCTCGTCGACCGTGGATACTGCCTTGACCAAGGTCGTCGGCGGCACGCTGGTGAAGGTCTGCGCCTGGTACGACAACGAGTGGGGCTTCTCGAACCGCATGCTGGACACGACGCTCGCCTGGGCGCGCTCGCCAGCCTGACCCGGGAGCAGCCGTGAAAGTCCTGCGCATGGCCGACCTCGAGCTTGCGGGCCGGCGGGTGCTGATCCGCGAGGATCTCAACGTGCCCGTGGAGGGCGGTGTCGTCACCAGCGATGCCCGCATCCGTGCGGCCCTGCCGACGCTCCGTCTCGCGGTGGAGCGGGGCGCGCGGGTGCTGGTGCTGTCGCATCTCGGCCGGCCGAAGGAAGGACAGCCGGATCCGGCGCTGAGTCTCGCGCCGGTCGCGGTTCACCTCGCGGGACTGCTGGGCCGGCCAGTGCGCTTCGTTGCGGACTGGCTGGGCGGTGTCGAGGCCGCACCCGGCGAGGTCGTGTTGCTCGAGAACGTGCGTTTCAACCAGGGCGAGAAGAAGGACGACGAGGCGCTGGCGCGGCGCATGGCCGCGCTGTGCGACATTTTCGTCATGGACGCCTTCGGCACCGCACACCGGGCCGAGGCCAGCACCCATGGGGTCGCGAGGTTTGCGCCGGTAGCCTGTGCCGGGCCGCTGCTCGAGGGCGAGCTGAGTGCGCTCGCCAGGGCGCTCGACACCCCGGCGCGGCCGATGATTGCGATCGTCGGCGGCGCCAAGGTCTCGACCAAGCTGACGGTACTGGAGGCGCTGCTCGGCAAGGTCGACCAGCTCGTGGTCGGCGGCGGCATCGCCAACACCTTCCTCGCCGCGACCGGGCGGCCGGTCGGCCGCTCGCTGTACGAGCCGGACATGATCGACATCGCGCGCCGGTTGCTCGAACTGGCGCGCGGTCGCGGCGTGGAGATCCCGATCCCGACCGACGTCGTCGTGGCGACCGAGCTCTCTGCCGGCGCCAGCGCGACGACCAAGCCGGCCAGCGAGGTTGCGGACGACGAGATGATCCTCGACCTCGGGCCGGAGTCGGCCGCGCGCATCGCCGCGGCGGTGGGCGCCGCGCGCACCGTGCTGTGGAACGGGCCGCTCGGGGTGTTCGAGCACGAGCAGTTCGGCGGTGGCACGCGCACGCTCGCGATGGCGATCGCCGGCTCGGAGGCGTTCTCGATTGCCGGCGGCGGCGACACACTGGCGGCGATCGACCGCTACGGGATCGGCGCCGACGTCTCCTACATCTCGACCGGCGGCGGTGCGTTCCTCGAGTTCGTCGAGGGCCGGACGCTGCCGGCGGTGGCGGTGCTCGAAGCCCGGGCGCGGGGCTGACGGGGCCCGCGATGCCGCGCCGCACCAAGATCGTCGCGACGCTCGGTCCGGCCACCGACAACGAGCGGGCAATGACCGACCTGGTCGCATCCGGCGTCGACCTGGTGCGGGTCAACTTCTCGCACGGCGGCCTGTCCGCGCACGGCCGGCGCATCGAGCTGGTGCGGCGGGCGGCCGAGCGCGCCGGGCGCATCGTCGGCATCCTCGGCGACCTGCGCGGCCCGAAGATCCGCATCGAGCGCTTTGCCGCCGGCAGCGCCGAGCTGCGCGAGGGCGAGCGCTTCGTGCTCGACGTCGGCCACGACCCGGACGGCGGCACCGACCAGGTGGTCGGCGTCGCCTACGACGCGTTGCCGCGCGACGTCGCGCCCGGCGACACGCTGCTGCTCGACGATGGCCTGATCTCGCTCGAGGTGACCGGGGTCGAGGGCCAGCGGGTCACCACCCGCGTGCTGGCTGGTGGCACGCTCGGCGACCAGAAGGGCCTGAACCGGCTCGGCGGCGGCCTGTCGGCTGGCGCGCTGACCGACAAGGACCGCCACGACATCCGCCTGGCTGCCGATCTCGGCGTCGATTACCTGGCGGTGTCGTTCGTGCGCACGGGCGACGATGTCCGCGAGGCGCGCGAGCTGCTGCGCGCCGCCGGCGGTAGCGGCCAGATCGTCGCCAAGATCGAGCGCAGCGAGGCGGTCACCCACCTCGAGGACATCATCGACGCCAGCGACGTGGTGATGGTCGCGCGCGGCGATCTCGGCGTCGAGGTCGGCTACGCCGAGCTCACCGGCCTGCAGAAGCGCATCATCGAGATCGCGCGCGGCCACAACCGGCTGGTGATCACCGCGACGCAGATGATGGAGTCGATGATCCACGCGCCGGTGCCGACCCGGGCCGAGGTCTCCGACGTCGCCAACGCGGTGATGGACAACACCGACGCGGTGATGCTGTCGGCGGAAACCGCCGTCGGCCGGCACCCGGGGCGGGTGGTGCGGGCGATGGCCCAGGTGATCGAGGGCGCCGAGAAGTGGCAGAAGAGCCGTCCGGAGCGGACGCGCGCCGACGGCCATTTCTCCCGCACCGATGAGGCGATCGCCTCCGCGGTGATGTTCACTGCCAACCACCTCGACGTGAAGGCGATCGTCGCGCTGACCGAGTCCGGCTCGACCGCGCTGTGGATGTCGCGGATCCGCTCCGACATCCCGATCTACGCCTTCACCCGCCATGAGGCGACGCAGCGCCGGGTGACGCTGTACCGCGGCGTGTACCCGATCGATTTCGACGTCGTTCATACCGAGCCGCAGGACCTGTATGCGGCGATCTTCGCGCGCGTACAGGCGCAGGGCATCGCTGCCGCCGGGGAGCTGATCATCGTCACCACTGGCGAGCTCTCGGGCGTTACCGGCGGAACCAATTCGATGAAGATCCTGAAGGTCCTGCCGGCGGCCTGAGCCCGATGCGCCGGAGCCGCCTGCGTATCGGCCTGCTCGCGCTCCTCGTGCTGCTGGCGCTGGCGACCGCGGCGGGGTGGCTCGCGGTGTACCTGAGCCAGGGGCGGTTCGATGGGGCGGTGGCCCGATCGGGCATCACCGGCAGCCCCTTCACAAAAAATTCGGATTATGTGTATAATTCGAATTCTGGTCTACTGGAGATGATCTATGGCTCGAGTCCGTGCCAGCGAGTTTCAGCGTGAATTCGGGCGCCTCCGGGCCGTGGCTCATCGGGAAGCGGTGATCGTCACCAACCATGGGCGCGACGACGTCGTGCTGCTTTCGGCCGAGGAATATCAGCGCCTGCGCAGCCTGGATCGGCGGGCCATGCACGTCTCCGAGCTCACTGACGAAGAGCTGGTCGCACTGGATGCTGTCGAAATCCCGGGCGAAGCGACCCTCTACAACCACGAAGTGAGCTGAGAGCCCGTGGATGTCCGCGCCTCTCCCACGACCGGGACAGGTAATCCGTTATTCCTATCTGTGGTGGAACGAGTCGCGCACAGGACTTGAGGATGGCAGCAAGGACCGCCCTTGCGGCATCGTGCTCACGCGCCTGACCGAGGCAGGTCGGACCGCTGCCTACGTACTGCCGATCACGCACACGCCGCCGCACAGAGACGAGGACGGTATTGAAATCCCGCGAGCGACCAAGCAACGTCTCGGGCTGGATCATGCACGATCGTGGATCATCACGACGGAACTCAATCGATTCATATGGCCCGGACCCGATCTGAGGCCCACCTCCGCCGGAGGATACGTCTACGGCTATCTTCCGGAGAGGCTTATGCGGCTGGTGCTGGACCAGGTCAAGAGGCACGCTCGGGACAACCGGTTGAAGGCTGTGCCACGGACTGAATAGGTTCAGACTGAATCCGGCATTCCGATGGTGAGGTATCGGAACCACCCCAAAGGTGGAACAACGACGGCGGGCCAGGGAGGCGGGAACGTCGCGAGCGCGCGCGTCAGTTCCGGCGGCGCAAGCGAGCGATCGTTCCCGCCTCCCTGGCCCGCCGTCGCTGAACCCCGGCCCGCTACTGCAGCACCCGCATCGCGCTGTCGAGGCCCTCGAGCGTCAGCGGGTACATGCGGTCCTCGACCAGTTCGCGGGTGAGCCGGATCGAGGGCGTCCACTCCCAGCGTTCCGTGGGCTCCGGATTGAGCCACACGTGGTGCGGCCAGGCGGCGAGCAGGCGCCGCATCCACACTGCGCCGGGCTCCTCGTTCCAGTGCTCGATGCTGCCGCCGGCCTGCACGATCTCGTAGGGACTCATGCTCGCATCGCCGACCAGGATCAGCTTGTAGTCATGGCCGTAGGTGCGCAGCACCTCGGTGGTCGAGGTGCGCTCGCCGTAGCGGCGCCGGTTGTCCTTCCACACGGATTCGTAGACGAAATTGTGGAAGTAGAAGTGCTCGAGGTGCTTGAATTCGCCGCGCGCGGCCGAGAACAGCTCCTCGCAGGCGCGCACGTGCTCGTCCATCGAGCCGCCGACATCGAGGAACAGCAGCACCTTCACCGCGTTGTGGCGCTCCGGCACCATGCGGATGTCGAGCAGGCCGGCGCGGCGCGCGGTCGAGTCGATGGTGCCGTCGAGGTCGAGCTGGTCGGCAGCGCCCTGGCGCGCGAAGCGCCGCAGGCGCCGCAGTGCCAGCTTGATGTTGCGGGTGCCGAGCTCGACCGAGTCATCGAGGTTCGCGAACTCGCGCTTGTCCCAGACCTTGACGGCCCGGCGGTTGCGCGAGCCTTCCTGGCCGATGCGGATGCCCTCGGGGTTGTAGCCGTAGGCGCCGAATGGCGAGGTGCCGCCGGTGCCGATCCATTTGCTGCCGCCGTGGTGCGCACCCTTCTGCTCGGCGAGCCGCTGGCGCAGCTCCTCCATCAGCGCATCCCAGCCGCCGCGCGCGGTGATGGCCGCCTTCTCCTCGTCGCTCAGCGAGCGCTCGAAGTGCTTGCGCAGCCATTCCTCCGGGATCGTGGCCGAGATCGCCGCGAAGGCCTGCTCGGCGCCCTTGAAATGGGCGGCGAAGGCCCGGTCGAAGCGGTCGTAGTGGCGCTCGTCCTTGACCAGCACCGCGCGTGCGAGCCAGTAGAACTCATCGACCGAGGGCTCGATCAGCTGCGCCTTGAGCGCCTCGAGCAGCGCGAGGAACTCGGTGATGGACACCGGCACGCCGCCGGCCCGCAGCATCTCGAAGAAGCGGATCAGCATGCGCCGCCAGCCCGGGTCAGCCGGGCCTTCCGGCGCGCCGGTGCATGAACACCAGCTGCTCGAACAGGTGCACGTCCTGTTCGTTCTTCAGCAGCGCACCGTAGAGCGGCGGCACCGTGGTCTTCGCATCGTCGCTGCGCAGCGCCTCGGGCGGGATGTCCTCGGCCAGCAGCAGCTTGATCCAGTCGAGCAGTTCCGAGGTCGAGGGCTTCTTCTTGAGGCCGGGCACGTCGCGGATCCGGTAGAACGCGGCGAGGGCCTCCGACAGCAGCTGCTTCTTGAGGCCCGGGAAATGCACCTCGACGATGCGCTCCATCGTCGCCGTATCCGGAAAGCGGATGTAATGGAAGAAGCAGCGCCGCAGGAACGCGTCCGGCAGTTCCTTCTCGTTGTTGCTGGTGATGATCACGATCGGCCGCTGCCGCGCCTTGACCAGGCGCCGCGTCTCATAGACGTAGAACTCCATCCGGTCGAGCTCGCGCAGCAGGTCATTCGGGAACTCGATGTCGGCCTTGTCGATCTCGTCGATCAGCAATACCGCCTTGTCCTCGCTCTCGAAGGTTCGCCACAGCATGCCCGGCACGATGTAGTTGGCGATGTCATGCACGCGGTCGTCGCCAAGCTGGGAATCGCGCAGCCTCGATACCGCGTCGTACTCGTAGAGCCCCTGCTGGGCCTTGCTGGTGGACTTGATGTGCCACTCGTAGAGCGGGCGCTGCAGTGAACGCGCGACTTCCTCCGCGAGCTGGGTCTTGCCGGTGCCGGGCTCGCCCTTGATCAGCAGCGGCCGGCCGAGCGTCACGGAGGCGTTGACCGCGAGCATCAGCTCCTCGGTGGCGACATAGCTGTCGGAGCCGTTGAAGCGGCGGTCGCCCGGGCCACTCATCGGGAGGCCGCCGGCGGCGTGGCGGCGGCGAGCTGCCGGAGATCGGCGAGCACGGTCGCCGGATGGCCTTCTGGATTCACTTTGACGTAATGCTTCACGATGCGTCCCTGCGGGTCGATGATGAAAGTGTCGCGCCGGGCAAGCTCGAGCACGCCCAGGTAGCGGGTCAGCGTGCCCCAGGCCGCAGTCGTGCGGCGGTCGCTGTCGGCCAGGATCGGGAAGGGCAGGCTGTTCTCCTCGGCGAACTTGCGGTGGGCGGCGACGTCATCGACGCTGATGCCGAGGATCGCGGCGCCGAGGTCGCGGAAGGCAAAGACGTTGTCGCGGAATTCGCAGGCCTGGGTCGTGCAGCCGGGGGTGCCGTCCTTCGGGTAGAAGTACAGCACCAGCCAGCGGCCGCGGTAGTCCTCGGGTCGGTGCCAGGCACCGTTCTGGTCCTGCAGGCGGAAGGTGGGCGCCACCGATCCGATCGCCGGCGCGTCACCGGCTGCGGCGCTCGCGGCGCACAGCAGCGCGGCGAAGGCGGCGGTCGCAGCCCACGGCGCGAGACGGTTCATCCACTGCCTCCGGTTCGAGGTGAGGCCGCGGCTCCATCCGGAGCCCGGCGGGGGACGCTATAGTATCGCGACCGCCATGCAGAAGACCACGCAACGATGCCGGGGTTCCCCGACTTGAACGGTTCCCGGAGCGGCGGGAATGCGCCCGCGCGGCCGCGCATCGCGCTGGTGCTGCCCGGCGGCGGCGCGCGCGCGGCCTACCAGGTCGGCGTGCTCCGGGCGATCGCCGGCTGGTGCCCGCCGGGCCGACCGCTGCCGTTCCAGATCCTGTGCGGGACCTCGGCCGGCGCGATCAACGCCGCGGTGCTCGGCTCGCGCGCGGACGACCTGCACCGCGCGGCGGCCGACCTCGACGCGGTCTGGGGCGGCTTCCACGTCGACCAGGTGTTCCGTGCCGGGCCCATCGCCATGCTGCGCTCGGGCCTGCACCTGCTGTTCGCGCTGCTGTCGGGTGGCTGGCTGCTGCCGATGCCGAACGGCCTGCTGGACAACGCGCCGCTGCGCGCGCTGCTCGCCCGCAGCATCGATTTTCCGCGTCTGCGCGCGGCACTCGCGACCGGCACCCCCGATTCGCTCGCGGTCGTCGCCACCAGCCTCGGCGGCGGCGACTCGGTCACCTTCGTCGAGTCCTCGCGACCCTTCGAGCCCTGGTCGCGGGCCGGTCGCCGCGGTGTCGCGGTGACGCTCGACCTCGAGCACCTGATGGCCAGTGCGGCGATCCCGCTGCTGTTTACGCCGGTCGGCATTCCGGGCGGGCATTTCGGCGATGGCGCGATGCGCCAGACCCAGCCGCTGGCCCCGGCGATCCACCTCGGCGCCGACCGCATCCTGGTGATCGGAGTGCGCCAGCCGCAGGAATCCCAGGCCAACGCCGGCCAGCAGCCGAACATGGCGGAGATGTTCGGCTTCATGCTCGATACGCTGTTCACGGAGGGCCTGCAGTCCGATCTCGAGCGGCTCACGCGCGACAACGCGCTGCTCGCGCAGCTGCGGCCAGGTCCGGTGCCCTTTGGCATGCGCCACATCGAGGCCCTGCTGGTATTGCCGCGTCGCGATCCCGGCGAACTCGCGCTCGCGCATGCCGCCGCGATGCCGGCGACACTGCGGGCGCTGCTGCGGATCCTGGGCGCGCGCGGGCAGCGCGGCGGGCGGCTGCTGTCCTTCCTGCTGTTCGAGTCGTCCTTTACCCGTGAGCTGATCCGCCAGGGCGAGGAGGATGCCGCGGCGCGTCGCGCCGAGATCAGCGCGTTCCTGGGCCTCGACTGTGCCTCAGGTCAGGAACAGCGTGCCGAGGCCGAGCAGCGCCGCGAAGCCGACGATGTCGGTCACGGTCGTCAGGATCACGCCCCCGGCGAGCGCCGGGTCGATCCGCAGCCGCTTGAGCACCAGCGGGATCAGTACACCCGCAACTGAGGCCGCGACGAGATTGACCACGATCGCCGCGAAGATCACCGCGGCGATCTCCCAGGTCCGGAACCAGATCCAGGTGGCGGCGGCGACGACCGCGGCCCAGATCAGGCCGTTCAGCGCCCCGACTGACAGTTCCTTGAAGAACAGCCAGCGCGCATTGGCGGGCTGGACCTGCCCGAGCGCGATGCCGCGGATGATCAGCGTGACGGTCTGGGTGCCGGCGATGCCGCCCATGCTGGCCACGACCGGCATCAGGATCGCCAGCGCGACGACCTGCTCGATGGTGCCGCCGAACAACCCGACTACCCACGAGGCCATCAGCGCCGTGATCAGGTTGATGCCGAGCCACAGCGTGCGCCGGCGGGCGCTGCGGCGCACACCGGCGAAGACGTCCTCCTCGTCCTCGAGGCCGGCGGCGGTGAGCAGCGGGTGCTCGGCCTGCTCGCGCACGACGTCGACGACGTCGTCCACGGTCACGCGCCCGAGCAGCCGGCCGCTGGCGTCGACCACCGCGGCCGACACGAGGTCACGGTCCTCGAACTGGCGCGCAACCTCGGCGGCCGGCGCTTCCGGCGCGATCGGTGCGACCTCCGGGTCCATCGCCGCGCTGACCTCGGTGTCCGGATCGCCGGTCAGCAGCCGGGTGACGGGCAGTGCGCCGAGGTATTGGTCGTGCCGGTCGACGACGAACAGGCAGTCGGTGCGGTCCGGCAGCTCGCCACGCATGCGCAGGTAGCGCAGCACGACCTCGATCGTGACGTCCGGCCGGACGGTCACGGTGTCCGTGTTCATCAGCCCGCCCGCCGTGTCCTCGGGCCAGGCCAGCACCGTCGACAGCCGGTCGCGGTCCTGCTGGTCCATCGAGCGCAGCACCTCGCGGGTGACGTCCTCCGGCAGCTCGGCCAGCAGGTCCGCAAGGTCGTCGACGTCGAGGCCCTCGGCCGCAGCGACGAGTTCCTCGGCGTTCATGTCGCCGATCAGCCCGGCGCGCGCATCCTCGGACAGCTCGACCAGCACGTCGCCGTCGAGCTCGCGGTCGACCAGCTCCCAGGCGAGTTCGCGCCGCGCCGGTGGCAGCGACTCGAGCAGCCGGGCGATCTCGGCCGGGTGCAGGCCGTTGATCATGCGGTCGGCGCCGCGCAGCCGGCCAGCGGCGAGCGCAGCCCGGATCGCGGCCAGGCGCGATTCACGCTCATTCGCCGCCGAGGTCGTCGTAATCACGCTCTGCCTCTGCCGGGTGGTCCCGGTCGCCGCGCGAGTCTAGCGCGGCAGCGCGTTGTGACGCACGAGCAGGTGTGGATACCGTGGCCGGAAGTGTTCGGCGAGGCGCTCGACCAGGTACACCGAGCGGTGCTGGCCACCGGTGCAGCCGATCGCCACGGTCAGGTAGCCCCGGTTGGCGCGCTCGTATTCCGGAATGCGGTGCTCGAGAAACTGCAACAGATCCTTCAGCATGTGGTGCACCGCCGTGCTGGCCTCGAGAAAGGCGACGACCGGCGGATCCCGCCCGGTCAGCGCCTTCAGCTGTGGCTCCCAGTACGGATTCGGCAGAGTGCGCGTGTCGAAGACGAAGTCGGCGTCGGCAGGCGTGCCGTGCTTGAAGCCGAAGGACTGGAACAGGATCGAGAGGCGCTCCCGCCCGTGGTCGCCGAGGCGCTCGCCAATCAGCTCGCGCAGTTCGTGGACGCTCGTGCGCGAGGTGTTGACGATGAGGTCGGCCGCATCGATCAGCGGATGCAGCAGGCGCCGTTCCTCGGCGATCGCGTCGGCGAGGCTGCGACCGGCAGCGGCCAGCGGATGGCGGCGCCGGGTCTCGGCGTAGCGCCGCAGCAGCACCTCGTCGTCGGCGTGCAGGTACAGTACCTCGCAGCGCAGGCCGGCACGGGCGAACTCACCGATCAGCGCCGGTATCGTCGCGAGGTCGACGGGACGGTTGCGGGCATCGATGCCCACCGCCAGCCGCTGGTACAGCGGCTCCTCGGTCTGCAGTGAGTGCGAGACCAGCGCCCGCACCAGTCCGGCCGGGATGTTGTCGATGCAGTACCAGCCGAGGTCCTCGAGCACGTTGAGCGCCACGCTCTTGCCCGAGCCGGACAGACCGCTGATCACTACCAGGTGCATCGTCGGACCCCGCTGGCCGCGGCCGCCGGCTCAGTCCTGCCGGCCGCGCGGTGCCTCGGCGGCATGGTGGTCATTGCGCTTGTCGCGATGGCGCGCAACGCGCCGGTCGAGCTTGTCGACCAGCGCGTCGATCGCCGCATACATGTCGCCATCCGTGGCATCCGCATGGATGGTGGCACCGCTGACGGTCAGGGTCGCCTCGGCCCTGTGCATCAGCTTCTCCACGGTCAGCACGCTGTGGATATCGATGACCTGGTCGAAATGCCGCGACACGCGCTCCAGCTTCTTCTCGAAGTAGGCGCGCAGTGCCGGGGTCACCTCGACATGGTGGCCGGTGAGCGTCAACTGCATGGTGACTTCCTCTTGGGGGTGCGCCGCGGTGGCGGTGTTGTCAGCGGGTGGCCGCCCGGCGTCGTTCGCCGGACGGAGGGATGCCAAGGCTCTCACGATATTTCGCGATCGTGCGGCGCGCAACCTGAATGCCGTCCGCGGACAGCCGTCCGGCGAGTTCGCTGTCGCTGAGCGGCTCGGCCGGGGCCTCCCCGGCGATCAACCGGCGGATCCTGGCGCGGATCGCCGTGGCCGACACCCCGGTGCCGTCCTCGCCGGGAACCTGGCTCGAAAAGAAGTAGCGCAATTCGAACACGCCGCGCGGGGTGTGCAGGTACTTGCCCGAAGTCACGCGCGACACCGTGGACTCGTGCATCCCGATGCGGAGCGCGACATCGCGCAGGATCAGCGGCTGCATGGCCTCCTCGCCGCGCTCGAGGAAGGCGCTCTGGCGCTCGACGATCGTGCGGGCGACGCGCAGCAGCGTGTCATTGCGGATTTCGAGGCTCTTCAGCAGCCAGCGGGCCTCCTGCAGTTGCGTGCGCAGCGCCGCGTGCTCTGGCGCGCGCGTGATCAGGCCGGCGTAGCCCTCGTTGAGGCGAATCTGCGGGACCGCACTGCGGTTGAGTTCGACCACCCAGCCCTGCGCCGTGCGCCGCACGAAGACGTCAGGGATGATGTACTCGGTGCGGGACGGCTGAATCGCGGCGCCCGGCCGCGGGTGACAGCTGCGCACCAGCGCGAGCGCCAGCTCGAGCTCCCCGGCACCACACTGCAGCTGCCGCTGCAGCAGTGAGTATTGCTGCGCGGCGACGAGTGGCAGGCCGTCACGGGCCAGCGCCAGTGCGGTCGCGAGCCCTGGCGTCGCCGGGTCGAGCTGCTGCAGCTGCAGCGTGACGCACTCGGCGACTGACCGGGCGCCGACGCCCGCAGGGTCGAACTGCTGGACGATGCCGAGCACGGTTGCCACCGCCGCGGCATCCACCCTGACCTCCGGGGCCACGGCCGCGGCGATCGTGTCGAGCGTCTCGGTCAGGTAGCCGTCGTCATTGATGGCATCCACGAGGGCCCGGCCGATGACGCGGTCGCGTTCCGGCAACGGCGCCAGTTCGAGCTGCCACAACAGGTGCTCGTGCAGGGTCTCGCCGGCCGCATCGGCGGGCTCCTGCCCGCCGTCCCCGCTGCCCGACCACGGGGCTTCCGATTCGGCCGCCGTCGGTTCCGTCCAGTCGTCGCTGATCTCGACTACCGGTTCGTCGCCGTCATCGGCCTCCGCGGAGCTGGTCGCGCCCTCGGTGACCGTTTCCGGCGCGGCGTCGGGCTCGAACTCCTCGTCCGGTTCCAGCAGGACGTTGCTTTCGAGCGCTTCCTGGATCTGGGCCTGCAGTTCGAGTGCCGGCAGCTGCAGCAGCCGGATGGCCTGCTGCAGCTGCGGCGTCATCGTCAGCTGCTGGCCGATCCGGAGCTGGAGCGAGGGCTTCATCATCACGCTGGCGGCCGCGTCCGGGCCCGCACCTCAGAGCCGGAAATCCTGGCCCAGGTAGACCTTGCGCACTTCCGGATTGGCAAGGATCTCCTCCGCAGAGCCGCTGGCCAGCAGGGCCCCCTCGTTGACGATGTAGGCGCGACCACAGATACCAAGTGTCTCGCGGACGTTGTGGTCGGTGATCAGCACGCCGATGCCGCGCTCGGCCAGGTGACGGGCGATGCGCTGGATGTCGAGCACCGACAGCGGGTCGACGCCGGCGAAGGGTTCGTCGAGCAGGATGAAGGCAGGGTTCGCGGCCAGTGCCCGCGCGATTTCCACGCGCCGGCGCTCACCGCCCGAAAGGCTCATGCCCTGGTGTTCGCGCAGGTGGGCGACGTGCAGCTCCTCGAGCAGCTCGTCGAGCGCCTTGGCGCGGCCGGCGGAATCCAGGTCGCGGCGCGTCTCGAGGATTGCCAGCACGTTGTCGGCCACGCTCATGCGGCGGAAGATGGAGGCTTCCTGCGGCAGGTAGCCGAGGCCGCGGCGCGCGCGCGCATGCATCGGCAGCGGGGTGATGTCCTCGCCATCGATCTCGATGCGTCCACCATCGCAACGGATCAGGCCGACGATCATGTAGAAGGCCGTGGTCTTGCCGGCGCCGTTCGGGCCGAGCAGGCCGACGACTTCGCCGCTGCCGATCTCGAGCGAGAGCTCGCGGACGACCTTGCGGCCGCGGAAGCTCTTCTCGAGCCCGATGGCGGCGAGGCGGCTCATGGGGTCGGAGTCGCCGGCACGGGTTCGCGCGGCCGGATCGTGATGCGGACCGGCTCGCCGCCCTGGTCACCGGAGCGCGCGATCACCCGCTGGGTCGCCAGGCTGTAGACCAGCCGGGTCCCGGTGATTTCGTTGTGGCCGTCGGTCAGCCAGGCCTCGCCGCTGAGCTCGACGGTGCCCTGGCCATGGTCGTATTCGATGCGGCCGGCGCGGCCGCGGGCGAGCTCGGCTTCGCGTTGCTGCTGGAAGGTGGCGGGGGTACCGTTGACGGTCGCCGTGGCGATGGCACCGCCGGCAAAGCGCACGCGGGCCTGGTCGCTCGCGAGCGCGCCGCCCGGCACCGTGATCCGGACCTGGCCATTGAATTCCCACTGGCTGTCCTGGAAATCGAGTCCGGTCGCCTGGGCCCGCTCGGCGACGATGCGCACGTCGCCCTGCACGATGACCACCTGGGCGAACACCAGCATCTGGTTGCGATAGTCGAAGTCGGAACTGCGTGCTTCCACGGTCACGGGCAACCGGGCGCGCTCCTGCGCGACGCTGCCGCAGGCCATCAGCCCGGCGAGGGCGGCTGCGACGGTGGCGCTACGGTGAGAACCGGCCATGGACTTCCGTCTCCAGTCTGAGGGTGCCGGCCTTCAGGTCGGCCTGCAGGCCACGAGCATGCAGTTCGTGCGGTCCCAGCGCCAGCGTGACCCGGGTGTCGCTGCGGGCCGTTTCCCGCGCAGTGTCCAGCGTCAGCCGGGCGGCCCGCAGCTCCGAGCCAGCCGGGAGGCGGGCGCCCTGGCCAGACATCGTCACGTGGCCCTCGAATTCAACGACTGCACCGCCGCGGGCGACGCGCGCACGGTCGGCCGTCAGCCTCCAGTCCTGCTCCGCGGCGGTCGCGCGGTAATCGAGGTCCACCTCGGCGAGCACCACACGGCCCGAGTCGAGGTCCTCGCTTGCGGTGGCCGCCCGCAGCGCGAGTCTAGGCTGCCCGTCCACGCCGAATTCCTGCAGCTCGACGCCGGTCAGGTAGTAGCCTGGCCTGGCGGTGTCGCCAGCGGGTTCCTCCGGCGTCGGATCCAGCAGCCGCCACTCCAGCAGCGCGACCAGCAGCGCGGCACCGGCCGCCAGCAGCAACAGGCGGCCGATCATCCGCCGGTGCTCCGGGCCGCGAGCAGGAGGTCACAGAGCTCGCGCACCGCACCCTGGCCGCCGGCGGCAGCGGTCACATGTGCCGCCGCGGCGAGTACCCGCGGGTGCGCGTCGGCCACCGCTGCCGGCAGGCCGATTCCGGTCATCAGGCCGAGGTCTGGCGTGTCGTCGGCCAGGCACGCCACCCGCGCCGGCGCAATGGCGAGGCGCGCCAGCAGAGCCTCGAGCGCCCGGGCCTTGTCCTGGGCGCCCTGCGTGACCTCGGTCACGCCCAGTTCGCGCATGCGCGTGGCCACGGCGGCCGAGCTGCGGCCCGAGATCACCGCGACCTGTACACCGGCCTGGAGCAGCTGGCGGATCCCATGGCCGTCGCGCACATGGAAGACCTTGAGCTCCTCGCCGTCCGCGCCATACCACAGCCGGCCGTCGGTCAGCACGCCATCGACGTCGAGCACGAGGAGCGCGATTTCCGCAGCCGGCGTCACAGGATGCCCGCGCGCAGCAGGTCGTGGACGTTCAGCGCGCCGACCAGGCGGCCATCGGCATCGAGCACCAGCAGGCCATTGATCGCGTGCCGCTCCATCAGCAGCACAGCCTCGACCGCCAGCTCCTGGGCGGCGATGGACCGGAAGGCGACCGTCATGACTGCGCCCATGGTCGTGTGATGCACGTCGATCCGACGATCCAGCGCGCGGCGCAGGTCGCCGTCAGTGAAGATGCCGGCCACCCGTCCCGTTGCGTCGACGATGGCCGTCATGCCGAGGCCCTTGCGGGACATCTCCAGCAGGCCCTGGGACAGCGGTGTTTCGGGACTGACGACCGGCAGCTCGCTGCCGCGACGCATCACGTCAGCGACGCGCAGCAGCAGCCGTCGCCCCAGCGCGCCACCCGGGTGCGCGCGCGCGAAGTCCTCCGGCGTGAAGCCGCGCTGGCCGAGCAGCGCGACCGCGAGCGCGTCGCCCATCGCCAGCGTCGCGGTCGTGCTCGCGGTCGGCGCGAGATTCAGCGGGCAGGCCTCGGCGGGCACGCTGACGTCGAGATGGGCCTCGGCCTCGAGCGCCAGTGTCGAATTCGCGTTGCCGGTCATCGCGATCAGCGGCGCACCGAGCCGCTTGATCAGCGGCAGCAGTGTCAGGATCTCGACGGTCTCGCCGGAATTCGAGATCGCCAGCACGGCGTCGCCGCGGGTCAGCATGCCCGAATCACCGTGGCTGGCCTCGGCCGGATGCAGGAAGAAGGCGGGTGTGCCCGTGCTCGCGAGCGTGGCGGCGATCTTGCGACCGACATGTCCCGACTTGCCCATGCCCGAGACCACGACCCGGCCCGTGCACTGCAGGCAGATGCGGCAGGCGGCCACGAAGCTCGCATCCAGGCGGTCGACGAGCGCGAGCACCGCCTCGGCCTCGATGCGCAGCGCCTGGCGGCCCAGGTCGATCAGGCGGGTCTGGTCGGCGGGGTCGTCCATGCGCTCGTGCGGCTGGTCCGGGGGAGGGCTGGCAATCATACACCGGCGTCGCGCTCGCGGCCGGTGGCCGCGGCCGGATAAGATGCGCTCCCGATAGCCATGGATGACCGGTAATGACGACGGACGAGATTCGCCAACGCATCGAAGCGGCCCTGCCGGGCGCGAGGGTCGTCGTGCGCTCCGATGACGGCGTGCACTTCGCGGCGCTGGTTGTCGCCGGGCAGTTCAGCGGCCTGAAGACGCTGCGGCGCCACCAGCTCGTGTACCAGGCGCTCGGCGCCGCGCTGGGCGGCGAAATCCATGCGCTGGCGCTCGACACCCAGGCCCCGGACGAATACCCGGGCCGGCCCGCGGCCTGAGGAACGAGCATGGACAGCCTGCAGGTCACCGGTGGCGTCCGCCTCGCCGGCGAGGTGCGCGCCTCGGGGGCCAAGAACGCAGCGCTGCCGATCCTGGCTGCCAGCCTGCTCGCCGACGGGCCGGTGACGATCGGCAATGTGCCACACCTGCGCGACGTTACGACGATGATCGGACTCCTGGGCCGCATGGGTGCCGGGGTGACGGTCGGCGACCGGATGCAGGTCGAGGTGGAGGCACGCGGGATCACCGAACCCTTCGCGCCCTACGAGCTGGTCCGGACGATGCGCGCCTCGATTCTCGTGCTCGGGCCGCTGCTGGCGCGCCATGGCGAGGCCCGTGTGTCGCTGCCCGGCGGCTGTGCCATCGGCGCGCGGCCGGTCGACCTGCACGTGGCCGGGCTCGAGGCGCTGGGTGCCGAGGTCAGCATCGAGTCCGGCTACATCCATGCCCGGGCCCGGCGCCTCGAGGGCGCCCGGATCGTGCTCGAGACGGTCACCGTCACCGGGACCGAGAACCTGATGATGGCGGCGACGCTCGCTCGCGGGCGCACCGTGATCGAGAATGCGGCGCGCGAGCCGGAAGTCGTGGATCTGGCCGGATGCCTGCAGGCCATGGGGGCGGCTATCACCGGGGCCGGCACCGACACCATCGTCATCGAGGGGCGCGAGCGCCTCGCTGGCTGCAGCTACGAGGTGCTGCCGGACCGGATCGAGACCGGGACCTTCCTGGTCGCCGGTGCGATCACCGGCGGCTGCGTACGGGTCCGCGGCACGCGCCCGGATCACCTCGATGCGGTGCTCGGCAAGCTGCGCGAGGCGGGTGCCGCGGTGACGACCGGTGTGGACTGGATCGAGGTCGACATGCAGGGCCGGCGCCCGCTTGCGGTCGACATCCGCACGGCGCCGTACCCGGCCTTCCCGACCGACATGCAGGCGCAGTTCGCGGCACTCGACGCCGTCGCGGAGGGTGTCGGCACGATCGTCGAGACTGTGTTCGAGAACCGCTACATGCACCTGCTCGAACTGCGCCGGCTCGGCGCGGAGGTCAGCCTCGATGGCCGGACGGCCGTGATCCGGGGCGTGGAGCGCCTGTCCGGCGCACCGGTGATGGCGACGGACCTGCGGGCTTCGGCCAGCCTGGTGCTGGCGGGCCTCGTCGCCGAGGGCACCACCGACATCGCGCGGATCTATCACATCGATCGCGGCTATGAGCGCTTCGAGGAAAAGCTCGGGCAGTTGGGCGCGGTCATCCGGCGGGTGCCGGGACGCGCCTGAGACGGCCAGGCTTCAGGACGATGCCGCCGCCTGCGCCGGCCGCTCGATGACCAGGATGCGCAGGCTGTGTTCGCGCACCGGACCCTCGAACGGGGGTCCGCGCCACAGGCCGAGGCGCACGCCCTGTCCCGGTTGCAGCATCGCGATGCGGGCCATCAGGTCCTGCGCGCCGCGCAGCTGCCGGCCGTCGAGCGTCGTGATGACGTCGCCGCGCGCGATGCCCTGCTGGACGGCGGGGCTGCCGGCCAGCACCTGGCGGACGACGACGGAACCCTCCGGGATGCCGAACTGCCGGACTTCGGCCAGCGTGAGATCGCGTGGCACGACGCCGATCCAGCCGCGGATGACGCGGCCGTCCTTCAGGATCGCCTCGACGACCCCGCGCACGAGATCCACCGGGATCGCGAAGCCGATGCCCTCGATGCCGAGCGAGCGGCCGGCGATCGCCGTGTTGAGCCCGACCAGCGCACCCGAGGCATTGACGAGCGCGCCGCCGGAATTGCCGAAATTGATCGCGGCATCGGTCTGGATGAAATTCTCGTAGGTCGAGACGCCGAGTCGCCCGCGGCCGGTGGCACTGACGATGCCCTGCGTGACTGTCTGTCCGAGGCCCAGTGGATTGCCGATCGCGAGCACCGGCTCGCCGACCCGGAGCCGGTCCGAGCGCCCGAGCGGCATCGTTGGCAGTTCACCGAGTTCGATCCGGAGCACGGCGATATCGGTATCCGGATCGACGCCGACCAGCGTGGCTGCGGCTTCGCGCCCGTCCTTGAGCTGCACGTTGATCTGCGCGGCCCGCTCGATCACATGGTAGTTGGTGACCAGGTGTCCGCGGGCATCGTAGATGATGCCGGAACCGAGGCTGCGCTCGACGCGCTCCCGGTAGTCGGGCCAGACTTCGCCGAACAGGCGGCCGAGTTCCGGCGGCAGGTTGCCGAAGTTCGGGACCAGCGCGCGGCGCTCGGTATAGACATTGACGACGGCGGGCGCCGAGCGATCGACTGCATCGGCAAAGCTCGGCGGTGCCGCGACCGCGGCCGGGGCAGCGACCGGCTCCGGTGGTGCCGGCGATGGCGTCGCCGCGGGCTCGGCGACGGGCTCGGCCGGTGCCGCCGGCTCCGGGCCGCGCCCGGCTCCGGGCCACAGCAGCACGAGGGCGACTGCGACCGCGAGGCCGAGTCCGACCCAGGGCACCACCCAGCGCAACCAGCCCGGTATACGTGACATCCGCAGGCACCCTTCCGTCCGCCTTCCCTGCGCTATAATGCGCAATCCCTCCAACGAACGAAATCGGCGCCGTGCCGGCGGTCGTGGGTACGGTGCCGGCACCGCGGGATACGGACCAACAAGACGAGGGCTTTTCTCGATGAGCGAACAGGTTGACCGGGGACGGCGGCAGTTGCTGACTGCCGCCACGTCACTCACTGGTGCGGTCGGCGTGGGCTTTGCCGCCGTGCCGTTCCTTGCCTCCTGGCAGCCGAGCGCGCGCGCGCGGGCCCTCGGCGCCCCGGTCGAGATCGACATCAGCAAGCTCGAGCCCGGGGCCATGCTGAAGGTCGAGTGGCGCGGCAAGCCGGTCTGGGTCGTGCGCCGGACTCCGGCGATGCTCGAGGCGCTCGAGGCCGGTATCGAGCGACTTGCGGATCCCGGCTCCGAGCAGTCGCGGCAGCCCGACTATGCGAAGAACCCGGCGCGTGCGGTCAATCCGGAGTACCTGGTCGTGCTGGGCGTCTGCACGCACCTGGGCTGCGCGCCGACCAGTCGTTTCGAGCGCGGTGATGCTGAACTGGGCGCGGACTGGCCCGGCGGCTTCTACTGTCCCTGCCACGGCTCGAAGTTCGATCTGGCCGGGCGGGTCTGGCGCGGTGTCCCGGCGCCGACCAATCTCGAGGTGCCGCCGTACGCCTTTGCCGGTACCGATCGCATCCTCATCGGGGCCGACGGCGAGAGGGCAGTCTGATGGCCGCAAACACGGTGGCGCCCGCCGGCGCCGGCTGGCTCCGGTCCTTCGGCGCCTGGATCGACGAACGCTTCCCGATGACCAAGCTGTGGAACGAGCACCTTGCGGAGTACTACGCGCCGAAGAACTTCAACACCTGGTACTACTACGGCTCGCTGGCCCTGCTCGTGCTGGTGCTGCAGATCGGCACTGGCATCTGGCTGACGATGAGCTACAAGCCCTCGGCGGCCGAGGCCTTCGGCTCGGTCGAGTACATCATGCGCGACGTCGAGTGGGGCTGGCTGCTGCGCTACCTGCATTCGACCGGCGGTTCGGCGTTCTTCATCGTCGTCTACCTGCACATGTTCCGGGCCATGCTCTACGGCTCGTACCGCAAGCCGCGCGAACTGCTGTGGATCATCGGCGTGCTGATCTACCTGGCGCTGATGGCCGAGGCTTTCTTCGGCTACCTCCTGCCCTGGGGCAACATGTCCTACTGGGGTGCCCAGGTGATCGTGTCGCTGTTCGGCACCTTCCCGCTGGTCGGCGATGCGCTGGTCGAGTGGATCCGCGGTGACTACTTCATCTCGGACATCACGCTGAACCGCTTCTTTGCGCTGCACGTCGCTGCGCTGCCGCTGGTGCTGGTGTTCCTGGTGGTCGTGCACATCCTGGCGCTGCATGAGGTCGGCTCGAACAATCCGGACGGCATCGAGATCAAGAAGAACAAGGGCCCGGACGGACACCCGCTGGACGGGATCCCGTTCCACCCCTACTACACGGTCAAGGACCTGTTCGGCGTCGGCGTGTTCCTGCTGCTGTTCGCCGCGGTGGTGTTCTTCGCGCCGGACCTGGGCGGCCTGTTCCTCGAGGCAGCCAACTTCGAGCCGGCGAATCCGCTGCTGACGCCCCCGCACATCGCGCCGGTCTGGTATTTCACGCCCTTCTACGCGATGTTGCGGGCCGTGCCGGCATTCGCCGGCACCCAGGTCTGGGGCGTGCTGGTGATGTTCGCGGCGATCGCGCTGCTGTTCTTCCTGCCCTGGCTCGACCGGGCGCCGGTCAAGTCGATCCGTTACCGCGGTCCGATCTACAAGGTGGCGCTGATGTTGTTCGCGCTGGCGTTCATCATGCTCGGCTATTGCGGCCTGATGCCGGCCGTGCAGCCGTTCAAGACGCTGTCGGTCGTCGGTACGATCTACTACTTTGCGTTCTTCCTGCTGATGCCGTGGTACACGCGCATCGACAGCCACAAACCAGAGCCGGGGAGGGTGCGGTCTTGAAGCCGGTGAAGATCCTGCTGGCCGGCCTCGTGCTGGCCTGGTGCACGGCCACCTTCGCGGCCGGGGCTGGCTACCCGCTGGAGCCGGCGGGCAGCGATGTGCGGCAGACGGCCTCGTTGCAGCGCGGCGCGCGCAACTTCGTCAACTACTGCCTTGGCTGCCACTCACTGCAGTACGTGCGTTACAGCCGCGTCGCCCAGGACCTCGGTTTGACCGAGCAGGAGCTGCGCGAGAACCTGATGTTCACCGGTACGCGCGTCCATGAGCCGATGCTGTCCGCGATGCCGGCCGCGGCGGCCCTCGGCTGGTTTGGCAATGCGCCGCCGGACCTGTCGCTGATCGTGCGCAGCCGGGGTCTCGACTACGTATTCACCTACCTGAAGTCCTTCTACGCGGATCCGACCCGTCCGAGCGGGGTCAACAACGCGGTGCTGCCCAATACGGTGATGCCGCACGTGCTGGCCAGCCTGCAGGGCGTGCCGGCCGCGCGCTGGGAGGCGACGACCGATGCGGCGGGCCAGCAGCATCAGCACCTGGCCGGGCTCGAGCCGGCTACCGGCGGCACGCTGACGGTCGAGGAGTTCGACGGTTTCGTGCGCGACACGGTCAATTTCCTCGACTATGCCGCCGAACCGGCCAAGGCGAAGCGCCAGGCTCTCGGCATCTGGGTCACGCTGTTCCTGGTGATCTTCACCGTGCTCGCCTGGCTGCTGAAACGCGAGTATTGGCGGGACGTGCATTGACCTCGGCGGCGTCCGCACGGAGGCCAGGCCCATGGCCAAGTCGCCAACTTCACGCCGGCCCTACCTGCTGCGGGCCATGCATGAGTGGATGACGGACAACGACCAGACGCCGCACCTGGTCATCGATGCCAAGGTAACCGGGGTCCAGGTGCCGCCGGCCTCCATCCGCGACGGCCGCGTCACGCTGAACGTCAGCTGGCAGGCCACCGACGGCCTGCGCCTCGGCAACGACTGGATCGAGTTCACGGCCCGCTTCGGCGGCGTGTCGCAGCCGGTGCGGCTGCCGCTGCAGGCGGTGCAGGGCATCTACGCGCGCGAAACCGGACAGGGCATGCTGTTCCAGGAGGAGGGCGAACCGTCGCCCCCGGCGCCGGAACCGGACCAGTCCGGCGGCCGACCGAAGCTGCGCGTGGTGAAGTGATACCAGTCCGCTGTCACGCCGCAGGTGCGGCAGCCAGGGACCCGCTCGCCAACTCCGCGACGCCGGCGAGGCAGCCGGGGACCCGCGCGCTCGTGCCGCCCGAACTTACGCACTCGCGCGCGGGTCCCCGTCCGCCTCACCCGCGTCGTGTGAGGTTGCCGCCATGGCCGCGGCAACCCCGGCGCGCCGACACACCAGGCGTTCGCTACGCACTCGTGTACGGGTCCGCGTCCGCCTCGCCCGCGGCGCTACAGGCTGAAGGCGCTGCGGATCAGCCGGCAGCAGAGTGAGTCAATGGCGCCGCTGACCTCGACCACGTCGAAGCGGGCCGGCAGCCGCGCGAGTTCGGGCCGGGCGACGAGCAGCGCGCGCGCGGCCCGGATGATGCGCTGCTGCTTGCCGCTCGTGATGCTCGCCGCCGCGCCGCCGAAGCGGTCGCTGGCGCGATAGCGGACTTCGACGATGGCGAGCACCCGGCCTTCGGTTGCGACCAGGTCGAGTTCACCGCCGCGCGCGCGGAAGTTGCGCTGCAGGATCCGGAAGCCAGCGTGCTCGAGGTGTTCCGCCGCCGCCTGTTCGGCCGCCCGGCCGGCAACCAGATGCGGAGCGGTGCTCACGGCAGCGGGGCGAGGCGGCCGTCGCTGATCTGCGCCCAGCGCAGCTCGCGACGCACCCGGCCGTCGCTGTCGATGCCGAGCCGTCCGGTCAGGCCGGGCAGTGCCGTGAGCTCGCGTCCCTGCAGGCGATTCAGGTCCATGATGATGCGGTAGGCATCATAGCCAAAGGCATACAGGCGTCCTGATCCGCCCTGGCGGTTGCCGAGTGCCCGCGCCGCAGCCTCGCGTGCCGCCGCGTATGGGCCGTCATCATCGAGAATCCAGGGCATTGCCGGGAACTGGACGCCATCGAGATCCAGGTTGGCGGCTCCGGCTGGCTCGAAGATGTCAGAAGTCGCATAGACCGGCAGGCCAGCCGCGTAGTTGTAGCGAAGCTGGCTGCGGATCAGCCGTCCGGCCAGTGGTTGGGCGACCACGAAGATGAAGCTGGCGTCCGGCCGGGGCGCGCTCCCGCGCTGGCCGCTGGTCTGCAGCAACTGGCGCAGTGTGACATTGAAGTCCATCGTATCCGGCGCGTAGGCCGCCTGCCCGACCAGCCGGCCCCCGAGCGTGGCGAGCTCCGCGGTGAACGCCGTGAGCGTACGCCGTCCCCAGTCCGAGTCTGGCACCAGTGCCACGCCATCCGGGCGGCCATCGGCGAGGACGCGCCGCGCAACCTGGCGGGCCTCGTCCTCCGGCGACAGGGCGAATTGATAGAACCGGCCCGGCACCCGGGTCCCTTCCGGCAGGAAGTTCAGCGCCAGCACGCTGGCGCGGCCATCGGCGACTGCGGCGACTGCCGCGACTTCATCGCGGGTGAGCGGGCCGACAATGAAATCGCTGCTGTCCGCCAGCGCCTGCTGGTAAGCCGTGGCCACGTCGCCGTTCGCGACGTCATAGACCCGCAGCAACGGCCGGGCGGCGGTGTCCTGGTCGTAGTAGGCGCCCAGGAAACCATCGCGCACGGCAGCGCCCGCGGCACCGGCTCGTCCCGACAGGGGCAGCAGCAGCGCGACCCGTCCCGACTGGACGCGGCTGCCGGCCTGCCGTTCCAGCCGGTCTCGCCACAGCTCCTCGGTGGCGGGATGGGCCGGATAGCGCGCGCGCCAGGCCTGCAGGCGCCGTTGTATACCGAGGCCGCCGGCGGCGGCGTCACTGACGATGCGACCGAGCTCGATCCAGCCCGCCAGCAGTGCGTCCGATTCCTTCGGCGGGCGCAGGTCCGCGCCGCCGCGCTCGGCTTCCCCGATGCCATCCAGGATCATGCGTCGGTTGGCGAGGAGCGCGGCCGAACCGGTGACCAGTCGCTCCCGCGCAATCAGGGCGCGGATCGCCTCGGCAACGCGACCGGCACGGAACAGGATGCGTGCCCGGGTCGCCTGCGTCGCGGCATCCGCGCCCTCCGGGAGCTGTTCCAGCAGGGCGAGGGGGGGGGCGCCGGAACCCCGCGCGAGCGCGAGCTCCGCCGCGAGGCGCGTCCGCTCCACGCGCTCGGGACCCGACAGCTCCCCAGCAAGCTCGGCGAGCGCGGCGTCGGTGGCAATGAGGTCGTGCGCGAGCAGCCACTGGCCGGCCGCGGCCAGCCACAGGCGATTGCGTTCGCCCGGCCCCGCGCTGCGTACGGCAACTTCGTAATGGCGGGCAGCAGCAGCGTGCTCGCCCTGCATCGCGGCGGATTCCGCCCTTTCGACGGCCAGTGCGGCCGGCACCGGGCGTTCGGCGCCGGTCAGCTGGCAGCCTGCGGCGAGGCCGGCCAGCAGGCCGACGGCGACGAGGGTGCGGAGATTGCGGTGGCTGGCTTGCATCGGCAGTGGCTCTTGGCGAGGATCGCACAGCCGCGGGTTGCGGCGCAGCGGACCATTATAGTGACCGAGCCAGGCGTGCTTTATGTCGTTGCCACGCCGATCGGCAACCTGGGGGACCTTTCCGCGCGGGCCCGCGAAGTGCTGGCGCGGGCCAGCGTGATCGCGGCCGAGGATACGCGGCACAGCGGGCGCCTGCTGCAGGAGCTGGGCCTCGAACGACCATTGCTGTCGCTGCACGAGCACAATGAACGCGCGCGGGCGGCCGAGCTCGTGGAGCGGCTCCGGAGCGGCCAGGACGTGGCCCTGATCAGCGATGCCGGCACGCCGCTGGTCAGCGATCCAGGCTACCAGCTGCTGCAGGCTGCGCTGGCTGCAGGCGTCACCGTGTCACCGGTGCCGGGTCCCTGTGCAGCGATTGCCGCGCTGTCGGTCGCGGGCCTGCCCGGTGACCGGTTCTGCTTCGAGGGTTTCCTGCCACAGCGGGCCGCGGCGCGGCGCCGGCGGATCGCGGAACTGGCAGGCGAAACCCGCACCCTGATCCTGTACGAAGCGCCGCACCGGATTGCCGCCAGCCTGGCGGATCTCGCGGCGGTACTGGGTGCCGGGCGCCACGCCTGCGTGGCGCGCGAGCTGACCAAGCAGTTCGAGTCGTTCTATCGCGGCAGCCTCGGCGAACTGGCCGAGCTCGCGGTCGGCGACGCCAACCTGCGGCGTGGCGAGTCCGTAATCATCGTCGCGGGTGCCGCGGCGGAACCGGTGGACCCTGCCGGTCTCGATGCGACGCTCGGCGTGCTGCTGCGCTACCTGCCGCCGTCGGTCGCCGCGCAGGCGGCTGCGGAAATCACCGGCAGCAGTCGTAACGAGGCTTATGCCCGGGCCCTCGCACTCGCGGCTCCGGTGCCTGACGATAGCGCTTGAGCTGCGACCGGGTTGGCCCTATGGTGGTAACGGGAGTCGGCCAGGCAACCGCTGTTTTCTTCACGAAGACAGAGGAAAGTCCGGGCTCCACAGGGCGCGGCGCCAGGTAACGCCTGGGGGGCGTGAGCCCACGGAAAGTGCAACAGAGAGCAGACCGCCCAAGCGTGCGCAAGCACGACGGTAAGGGTGAAACGGTGCGGTAAGAGCGCACCGCGTCGCCGGTAACGGTGACGGCATGGCAAACCCCGCCGGGAGCAAGGCCAAATAGGGAAGCATGCGGCGCAAGCCGCAGCGCGCGGCCCGCGCGCGCTTCCGGGTAGGCCGCTTGAGGTGCGCGGTGACGCGCATCCCAGAGGAATGGTTGCCCACGACAGAACCCGGCTTATCGGCCGACTCCCACCTCTTCGAGCGCGATCTGATAAATCGCTCGAAATCAACCCCGTAACTCACTGATTTTTGTGTCTTCATCGAACGGTGCCGCCACCTGAGCACCGGCCTGTAAGTTACTGACTGCACAGAAAAAATCTTTTCCGAAAGCCGTTGACCGGAGACCAGGTGCTGCCTATAGTGGCAGCAAGTGGGGAAAAGTGGGAGGAAATGGGACATCGTCCCGTTTCAGCACCGTGTTCCGAGGCGCCAACAAAGTCACGCTCGATGCCAAGGGCCGGATGGTCATGCCGACCCGGTATCGCGAGCAGCTGCAGGAGCGCGGCGACTGCCGGCTGGTCGTCACGGTCGATCGCGACGAATGCCTGCTGATCTACCCGCTGCCGGACTGGGAAGAAATCGAGGGCAAGCTGATGCGGCTGCCGGCCTTCAATCCGCAGTCGCGGCGGTTGCAGCGACTGATGGTCGGGCATGCGACCGACGTCGAGCTCGACGGGCACGGGCGGCTGCTGCTGCCGCCGAAGCTGCGCGAATTCGCGCATCTCGATCGCAACGCGATCCTGATCGGCCAGGGCAACCGCTTTGAACTCTGGGATGAGCCGCGCTGGGACGAGCGCCGCGAGGACTGGCTGAAGGCCGAGGATCCCTCGGTGTCGCTGCCTGCGGAGCTGAGTTCACTTGCGTTGTGACCGGGGCGCCATGGGTGGCGTGCCGGCGAATGGTGATCACGGCGGCCAGCACGCGCCGGTGCTGCTGGATACGGCGCTCGAGGCGCTCGCGATCCGGCCCGACGGCCGCTACGTGGACGCGACTTTCGGCCGTGGCGGCCACGCTGCGGGGATTCTGGAACGACTGGGGGACAAGGGGGCGTTGCTTGCCATCGATCGTGATCCGGAAGCCGTGGCAGCAGCAGCGGCATTGTTCGGCGCGGATCCGCGCGTGAGGCTGCGGCATGGCCCGTTCTCCGAGATCGCGGAGCTGGCTGGCGCCGGTCTCGCCGATGGCATCCTGTTCGACCTCGGGGTCTCCTCGCCGCAGCTCGATGATGCGCGCCGCGGTTTCAGTTTCCTGCGCGACGGTCCACTCGACATGCGCATGGATCCGGGGCAGGGCGAGTCTGCGGCGCAGTGGCTGGCGCGCGCTACCGAGCGGGAGATGGCCACGGTGATCGCGCGCTTCGGCGAGGAACGCCATGCGCGGCGCATCGCCCGGGCCATCGTTGCGGCCCGTGCCGAGGCGCCCATCGTGACGACCGGCGCGCTCGCCGCGGTGATCGCGGCCGCGGTGCCGCGCCGCGAGCCCGGCCGCCATCCGGCGACCCGCACCTTCCAGGCGCTCCGCATCCACGTCAACGATGAACTCGGCGAGCTCACGCGCGCACTGCCGCAGGCGGTGGCCATGCTGGCGCCGGGCGGACGCCTGGTCGCGATCAGCTTCCATTCGCTGGAGGACCGCATCGTCAAGCGCTTCCTGCGCGAGGCCGCACGCGGTGACCCGGTCTGGGCCGGACTGCCTGGCGCACCGGCCGCGGCCCGGCCGCGGCTGCGTCTGGTCGGTCCGCCGGTGTTTGCGGACGCCGCCGAAATCGCCCGCAACCCACGGGCGCGCAGCGCCGTGCTGCGCGCGGCCGAGAGGCTCGCCGCATGAGCCGCCGCTGGCTGTTCCTGCTGCTGCCGGTGCTGTGGGTCGCAGTACTGGCTTCCGCGCTCGGCGTCGTGCACGCACGCCACCGCGCGCGCGGCCTGTTCGTGCAGCTCGAGCAGCTCGCGAACGAACGCGACCGGCTCAACATCGAATGGGGCCAGCTCCAGCTGGAACAGAGCGCCTGGTCGAATCACGGCTTCGTCGAGCAGGTCGCGAGCGAAAGGCTGCGAATGACGCTGCCGCGCCCGGATGAGGTCCGGATCGTCGCGCCATGAGACGCCGCCAGCAGAGCGCCGAGTTCGATACCACGCAGTTTCGCCTGCGCACCCGGATCGTTGCCGGCCTGCTCGCGCTGTTTGCGCTCGCCATACTCGCGCGCGCAATTCAGCTGCAGGTGCTCGAACAGCGCTTCCTGGCTGAGCAGGGTGACCTGCGCCACGCGCGCGTCGCGCGTGTTCCGGCCCATCGTGGGGCAATCCTCGATCGCCTGGGTGAGCCGCTCGCCGTGAGTTCCCCGGTCGACACCGTGTGGGTCAATCCGCCGGAGCTCGCGCAGACCGGCGACGGCATCAAGCGCCTGGCGCGGGCACTCGGGCGCGATCCGCAATGGCTGGCACAGCGAGTCAGCAGCAACCTGGACCGGCAGTTCCTGTACGTCGCGCGGCACATGGATCCGGCCGAGGCCGCCAAGATCCGCGCGCTGGCCCTGCCCGGCGTGCACCTGATGCGCGAGTACAAGCGCTATTACCCGAACGGCGAGGTGACTGGGCACGTACTCGGCTTCACCAACCTCGACCAGGCTGGACAGGAGGGCCTCGAGCTCGCCTTCGACCACTCGCTCGCCGGACTGGACGGCAGCAAGCGCGTGATCCGGGACGGCCGCGGTCGCGTCGTGCAGCATGTCGAGAACATCCGTGCGCCGCGTCCCGGCGAGGACCTGCAGACCAGCCTCGACCTGCGTATCCAGTACCTCGCCTACCGCGAGCTCAAGGCGGCGATCCGCGATCATCGCGCGCGGGCCGGTTCAGTGATCGTCATCGACGTCGAGACCGGGGAAGTGCTGGCAATGGTGAACCAGCCGTCGTTCAACCCCAACGACCGGTCGCAGTACGAGGTGCCGCGTTATCGCAATCGTGCGGTCACCGACATCTTCGAACCGGGCTCCAGCATCAAGCCGTTCGTCCTTGCCGCGGCGCTGTCCTCCGGGCGCTACCGGCCGGAGACGCTCATCGACACCTCGCCGCTGCGCATCGGCGTCAAGACCATCGAGGACAAGCACCCGCTCGGCACGGTCGACCTGCGCCGCGTGCTGGCCCGTTCGAGCAACGTCGGCATGGCGAAGATCGCACTGTCGCTCGAACCGGCGCAGCTGCATGAGACGCTGCACGGGCTCGGCTTCGGCCAGGTGACGACCAGCGGCTTTCCCGGTGAGTCGGCCGGCCTGCTGACCAGCTCGTCGCACTGGCGGGCCATTGGCATTGCGACGATGGCTTATGGCTACGGCCTGTCGGTGACGCCGCTGCAGCTCGCCCAGGCCTACGCGACGGTGGGCGCGCTCGGGCTGCATCGTCCGATCACGTTCCGCCGCGCCGGCGGCAGCGCATCCGCGGAGCGGGTGCTCAACGAACGGGTGTCACGCGAGCTGATCGACCTGCTCGAAGGCGCGGTGCAGCCGGAAGGTACCGGACGCAAGGCCGCGGTGCCCGGCTATCGCGTCGCCGGCAAGACTGGCACGGCCTGGAAGGCGAGCGCCGGCGAATACACGACCGACCGCTACCTGGCAGTCTTCGCCGGACTCGTGCCGGCCTCACAGCCGCGACTCGCGGCGGTGGTGATGATCGACGAGCCGGGCGGCGGCCTGTACTACGGCGGTGACGTCGCGGCACCGGTGTTCGGCGCCGTGATGGCGGGCGCGCTGCGGTTGCTGTCGGTGGCACCCGATAATCTGGAGCCGCTGGCGCCGGTGACCGTGGCCGAGGCGCTGCCATGAACGCGGTGGCCGCCCGCATGCCGCTGGCGCGATTGTTGCCGGACCTTGCCGCCATGCCGGCGGTCATGGTCACCGGATTGTCGCTCGACGGGCGCACGCTCGCTGCGGGCGAGGCCTTCGTCGCGCTGCGCGGGCAGCGCGAGCACGGGCTCCGGTTCGTCCCGCAGGCCCGTGCCCGTGGTGCCGCGGTCGTGCTCTGGGATCCCGGCGAGGGCGTGGTGCCGGAGCCGGCACCGGAGCTGCCGTTGGTTGCCGTGCCTGGGCTGCGCTCGCGCCTCGGCGGGATCGCCGATCGCTGTTATGGATCGCCCTCGGCGGAACTCAGCGTCGCGGGCGTCACCGGTACCAATGGCAAGACGACCTGCGCCTGGCTGCTGGCCAGCGCGGCGACGCGCCTCGGGATGCGTGGCGCCTACGTCGGCACGCTCGGCGCCGGCTTTCCGCCGCAGCTCGAGACGACCGGCCTGACCACGCCGGATGTCATCACGCTGCATCGCCGGCTGCGCACGCTGCGTGACGCCGGCGCCACGCATGTGGCGCTGGAAGTATCCTCGCACGCGCTCGAGCAGGGCCGGATCGATGGCCTGCGCCTGCGCGCGGCCGCGTTCTGCAACCTGAGCCGCGACCATCTCGATTTCCACGGCACGATGGCGCGCTACGCCGCGGCCAAGGAGCGCCTGTTCCAGCTGCCTGGCCTGGCCCATGCGGTGATCAACACCGGTGATCCCGCGGGTGCGCGCATCGCCGCCGCGCTGCCGGCCGGCGTGGCGCTGACCGCGGTGGCCGTCGAGCGCAGCGTGCCGAGCGCACCGCGCCAGGTCCAGGTCACGGCGATCATGCCGTCCGCGACCGGCCTGTCACTGGCGCTGCGCGGGCACTTCGGACGGCGGGAACTGCACTCGCGACTGGTGGGGCGCTTCAATGCCGAGAACCTCGCGGTGGTGCTCGGACTGCTGCTGGCCTGGGACTTCGACGTCGATGCGGCGCTCGCGGCCCTGTCAGCCTGTGCGGCGCCGCCGGGGCGCATGGAGGGCTACCGGCTGCCGAACGGTACGCTCGCGATCGTGGACTATGCGCATACGCCCGATGCGCTGGCCGCTGCGCTCAACGCAGCGCGCGCCCATGCCAGGGGCCAGCTCGCCGTGGTGTTCGGCTGCGGTGGCGACCGCGATGCCGGCAAGCGTGCGCCGATGGGCGGCCTGGCCGAGCGCCTGGCCGACCGCGTGTTCGTGACCGATGACAATCCGCGCAGCGAGGACCCGGACCAGATCGTGGCGATGATCCGCTCCGGCATGCGCGCGCCGGAGCGCGCGACCGTGCTGCGGGATCGTGCCGTGGCGATCGCGGCGGCACTCGCGAGTGCCGGCGCCGATGATGTCGTGCTGATCGCCGGCAAGGGTCACGAGGACTACCAGATTGTCGGCGGCGAAGTGCACCCGTTCAGTGACAGCGAGTGCGTGCGTCGCCACGCCGGAGTGCCGGCGTGAAGGCTTCCCTGCAGTACATCGCCGCCGCGACCGGCGGCCAGCGGGCCGGAGCTGATGTGGAGTGCGCCGGGGTCGCGACTGATTCGCGCACGCTCGCGGGCGGTGAGCTGTTCGTCGCCCTGCGTGGCGAGCGCTTCGACGGGCACGACTTCGTGGCCGTGGCTGCCGGGCGCGGGGCCGCGGCTGCGGTCGTCGATCATCCCTGCGACGTGCCGTTGCCGCAGGTGGTGGTTGCGGATACGACTGCGGCGCTGGGTGCGCTGGCGGGGGCCTGGCGCGGGCGCTTCGAGCTGCCGGTGATCGGGGTCGCCGGCAGCAACGGCAAGACCACGACCAAGGAACTGCTGGCGGCGGTGCTCGCCGGTTCCGGACCGGTGCTGGCCACGCGTGGCAACCTGAACAACCAGATCGGAGTGCCGCTGACGCTGCTCGGCCTCGAACCCGGGCACCGTCATGCCGTGATCGAAATCGGCGCGAATCATCCCGGCGAGGTCGCCGCGCTCGCGCGCATCGTGCGGCCGACGATCGCGCTCGTCACCAACGCCGGCGCCGAGCACCTCGAGGGCTTCGGCAGTCTGGAAGGCGCGGCGCGCGCCGAGGGCGAGCTGTTCGAGGCGCTGGACTCCGCGGGCAGCGCCGTGATCAATGCGGATGATCCGTTCCACGGCTTGTGGCGCGGCCTGGCGCGTGGCGCCCGCATCCTCAGTTTCGGCATCGAGGCCCCTGCGGAACTGCGCGCGACCAGCATCGCCGGCCGCATCGAGGCCGGCGCCTTCCTGACTTCCTTCGATCTCGTCCACGAAGGTGCCACCGAGCCGGTCTGCCTGCGCCTTGCGGGCCGCCACAACGTGATGAACGCGCTGGCCGCGGCCGGCGCCGCCCGCGTTGCCGGCCTGTCGTTGCCGGCCATCGCCGCCGGACTCGGCCGGGCCGTTCCGGTCGCGGGGCGCTTGCAGCTGAAACCGGGCCGCTGTGGCGCCTGGCTGATCGACGATTCCTACAACGCCAATCCGAGCTCGGTGCGCGCCGGCGTTGACGTCCTGTGCGAGCTGCCGGGCGAACACTGGCTGGTACTCGGCGAGATGGCCGAGCTGGGCGCGCACAGTGGGGCGGCCCACGCGGAGGTCGGTGAGTACGCGCGCCAGCGCGGCGTCTCGCGCCTGTTCGCCTGCGGGGCGCCGGCGCGCGCGGCCGTGGCCGCGTTTGGCCCGCGTGCGACCTGGTTCGCCGATGTGCCCGGCCTCGCCGAGGCCGTCGCGGCGGAGCTGGCCCCTTGCATGACCGTGCTGGTCAAGGGTTCGCGGATCAACCGCCTCGAGCGGGTCGTAGAGCGGCTGCGCGAGCCGCCGCCGGCCGCGGCCAGCGGCGGCTGAGGGGGGGCGATGCTGTTCGAACTGTTCGACTGGCTGGCGGGGTATTACGGCGGCTTCCGCGTCTTCCGCTACCTGACGCTGCGCGCGATCCTCGCGGCACTGACCGCGCTGTCCATCGCACTGCTGGTCGGTCCGGCGATGATCCGGCTGCTGGTGGCGCGCCAGATCGGCCAGGTCGTGCGCGAAGACGGGCCCGACACGCATCTCGGCAAGATGGGCACGCCGACGATGGGCGGCGCGCTGATCCTGGTGGCGATCGGCGCCGGCACGCTGCTGTGGGCCGATCCCGGCAGCCGCTTCATCTGGATCGCCCTCGGGGTCACGCTGGCCTTCGGCGCCATCGGCTTCCTGGACGACTGGCTCAAGCTGATCGTGCGCAATCCCCGCGGGCTCGCGCCACGCTGGAAGTACCTGTGGCAGTCGGCGGCCGGGCTCGCCGCCGCGCTCGCGCTGTGGAGCATGGCAGAGTCTCCGGCCGAGACCGCGCTGTACCTGCCATTCTTCAAGACCGTCGCGCTGCCGATGGGTGCCGGCGCGTTCATCGTGCTGACCTACTTCGTGATCGTCGGTACCAGCAATGCCGTCAACCTCACCGACGGGCTCGACGGGCTCGCGATCATGCCCTGCGTGATGGTCGCCGGCGGGCTCGGCGTGTTCGCCTATGCGACCGGCAACGTCAACTTTGCGAACTACCTGCAGATTCCCTATGTGCCGGGCGCCGGCGAGATGCTGGTCTTCCTCGCGACGATCGTCGGTGCCGGCCTCGGCTTCCTCTGGTTCAACACCTACCCGGCGCAGGTCTTCATGGGCGACATCGGTGCGCTCGCGCTCGGTGCGGCGCTCGGCGTCGTCGCGGTCATCGTCCGCCAGGAGATCGTGCTCGCGATCATGGGCGGCCTGTTCGTGCTCGAGACCGTCTCGGTGATGCTGCAGGTCGCCTCGTTCCGCCTGCGCGGCAAGCGCATCTTCCGCATGGCGCCGATCCACCACCACTTTGAACTCAAGGGCTGGGCCGAGCCCAAGGTGATCGTACGTTTCTGGATCATCTCCTTCATGCTGGTCCTGGTCGGACTGGCGACGCTGAAGCTGCGCTGATGCACGCGACCGCCAGCCATCCCTACAGCGTGATCGTCGGCCTCGGCCAGACCGGCGTGTCCTGCGCCCGCCACCTGGCGGCGCGCGGCCACCGGCTGGCGGTCACCGACAGCCGGGTGGCGCCGCCGGGCCTCGCCGAACTCGGCCGCATCGCGCCGCAGGCGCGGCTGGCGCTCGGTGGCTTCGATCCGGCCGTGTTCGCGGGCGCGGACCAGATCATCGTCTCGCCGGGCGTGGCGCTGTCCGAGCCGGTCCTGCGCGCGGCCGCGGCGCAGGGCCTCGAACTCGTCGGTGACATCGAACTGTTCGCGCGCGAGGCGGGTGGCCGCATCGTCGCCATCACCGGCAGCAACGGCAAGAGCACGGTCACGACCCTGGTCGGCGAGATGGCCCGCGCGGCCGGCGTCGATGTCCAGGTTGGCGGCAACCTGGGGCCGCCGGCCCTCGAGCTGCTGGCGGGTCCGCCGGCGGCGCTCTATGTCCTCGAGCTGTCGTCGTTCCAGCTCGAGACGACCTACTCGCTGCAGCCCGAGGTCGCCGCGGTGCTCAACCTGACCCCGGATCACCTCGACCGCTATCCCGATCTCGCTGGCTATGCCGCGGCGAAGGCGCGCGTCTTCGACCACGCGCACACCGCGGTCGTGAACCTCGATGATCCGCTGGTGACCCTGATGCCGCGGCCCGGCCAGCGCCGGCTGGGCTTCAGCCTGCACCGCCCGGGTGCGGACTACTGCGTGCTGCAGTGCGCCGACGGCGAGTGGCTGGCGGCCGGAGACACCGCGCTGCTGCCGGTCTCCCGCCTGCGTCTGCCGGGACGCCACAATGCCGCCAATGCCCTAGCGGCCCTGGCAGTCGGCGATGCCTGCGGATTCCCGCGCGCGGCGATGACCGGAGTGCTCGAGCGCTTCGCCGGCCTGGCGCATCGCACGCAGCACGTGCGCGCCTGGCGTGGCGTCACCTGGATCGACGACTCCAAGGGGACCAACGTCGGCGCCACGACGGCGGCGATTGCCGGGCTCGAGGGGCCGCTGCTGCTGATTGCCGGGGGCGAGGGCAAGGGCCAGGACTTCCGGCCTCTGGCGGCGGCCTGCAGGGGCAAGGTCCGGCAGGTGATCCTGATCGGGCGCGCCGCGCCCGAGCTCGCCGCCGCATTGGCAGGCAGCTCGACGGTGTCGCTCGCGGAGTCGCTGCCGGCGGCGGTCGCCGCGGCGGCCAGTGTCGCCGCGGCCGGCGACACCGTGCTGCTGTCGCCGGCCTGCGCGAGCTTCGACATGTTCCGCGACTATGCGCACCGTGGCGAGGTCTTCGTGGCCGCCGTGCGTGGGCTGCCGGCATGAGCGCAAGCATCGCCCTGCAGCACTCGCGCTCGGCCGGCCGCCAGCCCCGGCTGGCGCTCGATCCGGTCATCGTGATCACCACGCTGCTGCTGCTGCTGGCCGGGCTGATCATGGTGGCCTCGGCCTCGCTGACGATCGCCGAGCGACAGAGCGGCGATCCGTTCTTTCACTTTGAGCGCCAGCTGTTCTCGATGCTGGCGGGGCTGCTGCTGGCCGTGGGCATGCTGGCCGTGCCGATCACGCTGTGGCAGCGCGGTGCGCCGCTGCTGCTTGGCGGGTCCATCCTGCTGCTGCTGGTCGTGCTGATTCCCGGTCTCGGGCACGAGGTCAACGGCAGCCGGCGCTGGATCCGGATCGGCGTGTTCAACTTCCAGCCATCGGAGCTGGCCCGCTGGATGCTGCTCGGTTACGTCGCGGTCTATGCCGTGCGCCACCAGGAGGAGCTGCGGGCCTCGACCGCCGGGTTCCTGAAGCCGCTCGCGGTGCTTGGCGTGGCCGCGCTGCTGCTGCTGCTGGAGCCGGACTTCGGCGCCGCAGCCGTGCTCGGCATCACCGGGGTCGCGATCCTGTTCGTGGCCGGGGCCCGGCTGCGCGACGTGGCGCTGGTACTCGCGGTCGGGGTGGTCGGCGCCGCGGTGCTGGCGCTGTCGAGTGGCTACCGGATGCAGCGCCTGATGACCTTCCTGGATCCCTGGGCGGATCCATTCAACAGCGGCTTCCAGCTCACGCAATCACTGATCGCGATCGGTCGTGGCGAGTGGCTGGGTGTCGGGCTCGGCTCCAGCATCCAGAAGCTGTTCTACCTGCCAGAGGCGCACACCGATTTCGTGTTCGCGGTGGCGGCCGAGGAATTCGGGCTGCTCGGCGTCCTGGTGATCGTCGCCGGCTTCCTGGTGCTGGTGCTGCGCAGCCTGCGGCTCGCGCGGCTGGCTGCCGGCGCGGCCCTGCCGCTGCACGCCTGTCTCGCCGCCGGCTTCGGGGTCTGGCTCGGCCTGCAGGCCTTCATCAACATCGGCGTCAACATGGGACTGCTGCCGACCAAGGGCCTCACGCTGCCACTGATGTCCTACGGGCGCTCGAGCCTCGTGGTGACGCTGGCATGGGTCGGCATGCTGTTGCGGATCCATCACGAGGTCATGGCCACGGGCCGGGTGGCGAGCACCGATGCCGGGGGTGAGGCATGAGTCCGCCGGTGCTGATCATGGCGGGCGGCACCGGTGGCCATGTGTTTCCGGCGCTGGCGGTTGCCGCGGTGCTCGGCGCACGCAGCCGCGAGGTGATCTGGCTGGGCACGCGCCGCGGCATCGAGGCGCGCCTCGTGCCGGCGGCCGGCTATCCGGTCGAGTGGATCGACGTCGAAGGCCTGCGTGGTCGCGGGCTGCGCGGCTGGCTGCTGGCCCCGTTCACGCTGGCGCGCGCCGTGTGGCAGGCGCGGGCCGCGCTGCACCGGCGGCGTCCCGGCGTCGTGCTCGGTTGCGGCGGCTTCGTTTCCGGCCCTGGCGGTGTCGCTGCCTGGCTGGCGCGCATTCCGCTGGTGATCCACGAGCAGAACGCCGTCGCCGGCCTGACCAACCGCTGGCTCGCGCGCGTGGCCGCACGGGTTGCGGAAGGCTTCCCGGGCAGCTTCCCGGCCGTCCGCCATGCCGTGCACGTCGGCAATCCGGTACGCGCTGCCATCGCCGCGCTGCCACCGCCGCGCGAACGCTACGCCGGACGCACCGGACCGCTGCGACTGCTGGTTTTTGGCGGCAGCCAGGGATCCGCAGCGCTGAACCGCCTGCTGCCCGACGCGCTGGCCCGGCTGCCGGCGGCTGAGCGGCCACAGATCCTGCACCAGACCGGCGCCCGCGAGGCCGAGGCAACCGCGCGCGCCTATCGCGAGCGCGGTATCGCGGCCGAAGTACGGTCCTTCATCGATGACATGGCCGCGGCCTATGCGGAGGCAGATCTGGTGGTGGCGCGCGCCGGCGCGCTGACGGTCGCCGAACTTGCGGCGGCCGGCGTGCCCGCACTGCTGGTGCCGTTCCCGGCCGCGGTGGACGATCACCAGGCGCGCAACGCCGGCTGGCTGGTCGCGGCTGGCGCGGCCCGGATGGTCGCGGAGCGTGGCCTCAGCCCACTGAACCTTGCGGATGAACTCGCCGCGCTGTGCGCGCGCGGTCGCGCCGGCCTGGTGGAAATGGCCGAGGCCGCGCGGGCCCGGGCAATCACCGATGCCGCGGAGCGCGTTGCCGGGCTGTGCCTCGCGGCCGAGGAGGAACGCCGGTGAGCGAGCGCATGCGCCGCGTCGGCCTGATCCACCTGATCGGCATCGGCGGCACCGGCATGGGTGGCATCGCCGAAGTGCTGGTCAATCTCGGCTACCGGGTGCAGGGCTCCGACCGGCGTGCTGGCGCGGTCACCGAGCGGCTGCGACGGCTGGGCATCACGGTCTTCATGGGTCATGCCGCCGCGCAGGTCGCCGGTGCCGACGTCGTGGTCATCTCATCGGCCATTCCGGCGGACAATCCCGAACTGGTCGCGGCCCGCGAGGCGCGCATCCCGATCGTGCGGCGCGCGGAGATGCTGGCCGAGCTGATGCGCTTCCGGCAGGGCATCGCCGTGGCCGGGACCCATGGCAAGACCACGACCACGAGCCTGGTCGCGAGCGTGCTCGCCGAAGGCGGCCTCGACCCGACCTTCGTGATCGGCGGGCAGCTCAACAGCGCCGGCAGCAATGCGCGGCTCGGTGCCGGCCGTTATCTCGTGGCCGAGGCCGACGAGAGCGATGCCTCGTTCCTGCACCTGCAACCGGTCATCGCGATCGTCACCAACATCGACAACGATCACCTGGTGATGTACGGCGGGGATTTCGCGCGCCTGCGCCAGAGCTTCGTCGAGTTCCTGCACAACCTGCCGTTCTGGGGCCTCGCGGTGCTGTGCATCGATGATCCGGTCGTCCACGGGCTGCTGCCGGAAGTCGGCCGGCCGGTGACCGCCTACGGGCTCGGCGCGGAGGCCGACCTGCGTGCCGTCGCAGTGGAGCCGCAGGGCGGGCAGACCCGGTTCGACGTGCTGCGTCCGGGCCGACCGCCGCTGCCGGTGACATTGAACCTGCCGGGACTGCACAACGTCCGCAATGCCCTCGCCGCGATCGCCGTGGCGACGGAACTGGAGGTCGCCGATGCCGCGATCCAGCAGGCGCTGCAGTCATTCCAGGGCATCGGCCGCCGGCTCGAGCAGCTTGGCGACGTCCGCACGCCGGCGGGCCTCGTCACGCTGGTGGATGACTATGGCCATCATCCGACCGAAATCGAGGCCACGCTCGCGGCCGCCCGCCAGGCCTGGCCGGGCCGCCGCCTGGTGCTCGTGTTCCAGCCGCACCGCTACTCCCGCACCCACGACCTGCTCGAGGATTTCGGCCGCGTGCTTGCCGGTGCGGATGCGCTGGTAGTCACCGAGGTCTATGCGGCCGGCGAAGTGCCGATACCGAATGCCGACGGGCGCGCGATCTGCCGCGCGGTCCGTGGCCGCGGCCGGATCGAGCCGGTGTTTGTCGAGGACCCGGGTGAAATTGCGGCGACGCTCGCCGGCCTGGTGCGGGACGGCGACGTCGTGCTGACGATGGGAGCGGGCAGCATCGGTGCGGTCGCGCAGGAACTGCCGGCGCGGCTGGCGGCAGGAGCTCCGGCATGAACGGGCGCCCGGCCCCGGCAGCATTCGCGGATCGCGTGCGGCTCGCCGAGCCGATGTCGCGCCATACCTCCTGGCGCGCCGGCGGCCCCGCCGAGCTGTGGTTCGAGCCGCGCGATGCCGAGGATCTCGCGGCATTCCTGCGCGCGCTGCCGCCGCAGGAGCCGGTCACCTGGGTTGGCCTCGGCAGCAACCTGCTGGTGCGCGACGGCGGCATCCGGGGCGCGGTGATCTCGGTGCACGGCATCCTGGACGGCCTCGAGCGGGTCGGCGAGCTGCGGGTGCGCGCGGAGGCCGGAGTCGCCTGCGCCCGGCTCGGGCGACGCTGCGTGCAGTGGCAGCTTGGGCCGGCGGAGTTCTTCGCGGGCATCCCGGGCACGGTCGGGGGTGCGCTGGCGATGAATGCCGGAGCCTGGGGTGGCGAGACCTGGCCGCTGGTCGCCGAGGTCGAGGTGATCAACCGTGCCGGTGAGCGGCGCCGGCGTGCCGCCAGCGAATATCACTGGGGCTACCGCAGTGTGACCCCGCCCGTCCCGGACGAGTGGTTCCTCGCGGCGACCTTCGGCCTCGAGCAGCGGCCGGATGCCGATCTCGCGACGATCAACGCGCTGCTCGAGCGGCGGCGGCAGACCCAGCCGATCAACGAGCGGACCTGCGGGTCGGTGTTCCGCAATCCACCCGGCGACCATGCGGCCCGCCTGATCGAGGCTGCGGGATTGAAGGGCTGCCGCATCGGTGGTGCCGTGGTCTCGACCCGGCACGCAAACTTCATCGTCAACGAGGGGACCGCGACTGCCGCGGATCTCGAGGCCCTGCTGCGTCACGTGCAGGCCGTGGTCCAGGACGTACATGGAGTGCGGCTCGAACCCGAAGTGCGCATCCTTGGAGAAGCCGCATGAGCCGTGTGCGTGCTGCCGGGGCTGAGTTCCGCCGCGTCAGTGCTGCCGCGGAATTCGGCCGCGTCGCCGTGCTGATGGGCGGCGATTCGGCGGAACGCGAGATCTCGCTGCTGAGCGGTGCCGCGGTACTCGAGGCCCTGCGCGCGCGCGGCGTCGCGGCCCTGGCCTTCGACCCGGCACGCCGGCCGCTGGCCGAGCTGGTGGCCGATGGCTTCGATCGCGCATGGATCGCGCTGCACGGACCGGGCGGCGAGGATGGCGCGGTGCAGGGTGCGCTCGAGTGGCTGGGTCTGCCGTACACCGGCAGCGGCGTGCTGGGATCGGCCCTTGGGATGGACAAGCTGCGCACCAAGCGCGTGGCCCGGGCCGCGGGGATCGCGACTCCTGATTTTCACCTGCTGGCCGGGCCTGCGGATTTCGCACCAGCGCTGGCCGCGCTCGGCCTGCCGCTGGCCGTGAAACCGGCCAGCCAGGGATCGAGCGTCGGCATGAGCCGCGTGGTCGCGGCCAGCGAACTCGAAGCGGCCTGGCGCGGGGCCGCTGCGCACGATCCGGTCGTCATCGCGGAGCGCTGGATCAGCGGGCGCGAACTGACGGTGGCCGTGCTGCAGGGTGCGGCGCTGCCGGCGATCGCGATCGAAACGCCGCGGGAATTCTACGACTACGAGGCCAAGTACTTCGCCAGCGACACGCGCTACCGGATTCCCTGTGGCCTGGCGCCGGCGCAGGAGGCGGCGCTGGCGCGCGCGGCGCTCGCCACCTTCGCCGCGGTCGGCGCCCAGGGCTGGGGTCGGGTCGACTTCATCGCCGGCGGCGATGGTGTCCCGCTGCTGCTGGAGATCAACACGGTACCCGGCATGACCGGCCACAGCCTCGTGCCGATGGCCGCGGCCGCGGCTGGCATCGACTTCGCGGAACTGGCCTGGCGCGTGCTCGAGACGAGCTTCGCGCGCTCGCGTTCGGAGCCGTCATGCTGAAGCGCAGGCGCAATCGCCGGCGTCCGCCCGGCCCCAGGTTCCAGCTGCCGGAGATCGCCTGGCCGGTGGTCCTGCGCACGGCCGGCGCCCTGCTGGCGGTCGCCGCGCTCACCGGCCTGATGGCCGCCGGGCTCGACCAGCCGGTGCGGCGCATCGTCGTGCACGGGGCCCTCGAGCGGGTCACCGCGCTCGAGATCGAACAGGCCGCGCGTCGTGCGCTCGACGGCGGCTACATCAGTGCGGATCTCGGCGCGCTGCGCCGCGCACTCGAGGGCCTCACCTGGGTCGACCGCGCCCGCGTCGAGCGGCGCTGGCCGGACCGCGTGGTCATCGAGATCGTCGAGCAGCAGGTGGCCGCGCGCTGGGGCGAGGACGGATTGCTGAATACGCGCGGCGAGCTGTTCGCGACCGGGGTGCTGCATCCACCGCCGGAGCTGCCGCGCCTCGACGGGCCGCCGGGCAGCGAGTCGCAGGTGGCGCAGCGCTACCTGGCGATCCAGGGACGGCTCATCGAGCAGGGCCTGCGCCTGATGGCGCTCAGGGTCGATGCCCGCGGCGCCTGGGAACTCGGCCTGCTGAACGGCGTGAGCGTGCGCCTCGGCCGGCGCCAGGTGGACGAGCGCATGGATCGATTCGTCGACGTTGCGGCGGGCGTCATTGCCGGTCGCGCCGCCGAGATCCGCTACATCGACATGCGCTACTCGAATGGCTTTGCCATCGGCTGGAACGGCACCCCGCCGCCGGCGGGACCGGTGGCCGCCGTGGCCGGACCGGCCAGTGACGGCGACAGCAACAATCACAGGGAAACTGATGGCTAAGCGCTCCGACCGCAACCTGATCATCGGTCTCGACATCGGCACGTCCAAGGTCGTCGCCATGGTTGGCGAGGTGCACGCCGATGGCAGCCTCGAGGTCGTCGGCCTCGGCTCGCACCCGTCGCGCGGCCTGAAGAAGGGCGTGGTCGTGAACATCGACTCGACGGTGCAGTCGATCCAGCGCGCGGTCGAGGAGGCCGAGCTGATGGCCGGCGTCGAGATCCGCTCGGTGTTCGCCGGCATCGCCGGCAGCCACGTGCGCAGCCTCAATTCGCATGGCATCGTCGCGATCCGCGACCGCGAGGTGGTCGCCGGTGACGTGGCGCGCGTGATGGATGCGGCCCAGGCCGTGCCGATCCCCGCCGACCAGAAGATCCTGCACGTGCTGCCGCAGGAATTCATCATCGACGGCCAGGAAGGCATCCGCGAGCCGGTCGGCATGGCCGGCGTGCGGCTCGAGGCGCGCGTACACATCGTCACCGGCGCCGACAGCGCCGCGCAGAACATCGTCAAGTGCGTGCAGCGCTGCGGGCTCGAGGTCGAGGATATCGTGCTCGAACAGCTCGCCTCGTCCTTCGCGGTGCTGACCGACGACGAGAAGGACCTCGGTGTCTGCCTCGTCGACATCGGCGGCGGCACCACTGACATCGCGGTGTTCTCGGGCGGGGCCATCCGCCACACCGCCGTGATCCCGGTGGCCGGTGACCAGGTCACCAACGACATCGCGGTGTCGATGCGCACGCCGACGCCGTATGCCGAGGAGATCAAGATCCGTTACGCCTGCGCGCTGTCGCAGCTGGCGAATCCCGACGAGACCATCGAGGTGCCGAGCGTCGGCGACCGGCCGCCGCGCCGCCTCGCGCGCCAGACACTCGCCGAGATCGTCGAGCCACGTTACGAGGAGCTGTTCGCGCTGATCCGCGACGAGCTGCGGCGCTCCGGCTTCGAGGAAGCGGTGGCCGCCGGGGTCGTGCTGACCGGCGGCAGCGCGCGGATGGAGGGCGCGGTCGAACTGGCGGAGGAGGTCTTCCACATGCCGGTGCGGCTCGGCTGCCCGCAGGGTGTGACCGGCCTCGCCGACGTGGTGCGCAACCCGATCCACGCCACCGGCGTGGGTCTGCTGCTGTATGGCCGGGCCAACGCCGGCGTGCCGGTAGCGCGGCTCGCCAGCGCGGGTGCCGGTGTGAGGACGGTTGTCGAGCGGATGAAGTCTTGGTTCCAGGGATACTTCTGAAGGAGAAATGGACATGTTCGAACTGATGGATACCTACAGCCAGACGGCGATCATCAAGGTCCTCGGTGTCGGCGGCGGCGGCGGCAACGCCGTGGCGCACATGGCGCGGAGCGGCATCGAGGGCGTCGAGTTCATCTGCGTGAACACGGACGCGCAGGCCCTGAAGCACTCGCAGGTGAAGTCGGCGCTGCAGATCGGCTGCAACATCACCAAGGGCCTCGGCGCGGGCTCGAATCCGGAGGTCGGCCGGCAGGCGGCAATGGAGGACCGCGATCGCATCATCGAGCTCATCGAGGGCTGCGACATGCTGTTCATCACCGCCGGCATGGGCGGTGGTACCGGCACCGGCGCCGCACCGGTCGTCGCCCAGGTCGCCCGCGAGCTCGGCATCCTGACCGTCGCAGTGGTGACCAAACCCTTCCTGATGGAGGGCGGTCGGCGCCAGACCGTGGCCGACCAGGGCATCGAGGAACTCTCCCGGCAGGTGGATTCGCTGATCACCATCCCGAACCAGAAGTTGCTGTCGGTGCTCGGGGGCACGACCACCCTGCTCGAGGCCTTCCGGCGGGCCAATGAGGTGCTGCAAGGCGCCGTGCAGGGCATCGCCGAGCTGATCACGCGGCCGGGCCTCATCAACGTCGACTTTGCGGACGTACGCACCGTGATGACCGAGACCGGTCTCGCCATGATGGGCACCGGATTCGGCACTGGTGAAAACCGTGCGCGGGCCGCGGCCGAGATGGCGGTGTCGAGCCCGCTGCTCGAGGACATCAACCTTGCCGGCGCGCAGGGCATCCTGGTGAACGTGACGGCCGGACTCGACCTGCAGATCGGCGAGTTCGAGGAAGTCGGCAACACGGTCAAGCAGTACGCCGCGGACGATGCCACGGTGGTCGTCGGTACGGTCATCGATCCGGAGATGGAGGCGGAGCTGCGGGTCACCGTCGTTGCGACCGGCCTCAGGCGTAACCCGCCACAGGCGGTGCCTGTGGTCGCGGTGCCGGCAGCAGCCGTGCCGGCTGCCGGCCGCCGCAATGGTGCCGAGGTGCGGCTGGTCGCGGGGCGCGCCCGGCCGGCGGCGCCGGACTACAGCCACCTGGACCGGCCGGCGATCCAGCGCCAGACCGCACCCCAACGGGCCGTGGGCGACGGACTCACGGCTGACTTCAGCGAGGACGTACTGGACATCCCGGCGTTCCTGCGCCGCCAGGCGGACTGAGCCATGGGGACGCCCCGGGTCGGGCGGGGTTATGACAACCTGCGCCAGGCACGCCTGCGGCTGCGGGCCCGGCGCGCCGCCTCCGGTCGGCGCGCGGCCCGGGCCCGCCAGGCCACTGTGGTAGATTAACCGGCTGAACCGGACGGACCAGGCATGGCTCAGCAACGGACGCTCAAGACACCGATACGCGCCAGCGGCGTAGGGCTGCATTCCGGCCGCAAGGCCCTGATGGTGCTGCGGCCGGCGCCGCCCAATACCGGCATTGTCTTCCGGCGGATGGATCTCGATCCGCCGGTCGACATCGCTGCCCGTGCTACCAACGTCACGGAAACCACGCTCGGAACCACGCTTTCTGCTGGCGGTGCCGACGCCTCCACGGTCGAGCACCTGCTGTCGGCACTGGCCGGACTGGGAGTCGACAACGCCTTCGTCGAACTGACGGCTGCCGAGGTCCCGATCATGGACGGCAGTGCCGGGCCGTTTGTGTTCCTGGTCCAGTCGGCCGGTATCGAGGAGCAGGCGGCAGCCAAGCGCTTTGTCCGGGTGCGTCGCGGCGTGGAGATTCGCGATGGGGACAAGTACGCTCGCTTCGATCCCTTCGAGGGCTTCCGCGTCAACCTGGAGATCGAGTTCGATCACCCGGTGTTCCGCCGGCACAACCAGCGCGCGAGCATGGATTTCTCGACCGGTACCTTCCTGCGCGAGGTGAGCCGGGCCCGGACCTTTGGCTTCATGCGCGACCTCGAGGTGCTGCGGGCCCGCAACCTGGCCCTGGGCGGCACGCTCGACAACGCCATCGTGCTCGATGACTACCGGATCCTGAACGAGGACGGGCTGCGCTACGAGGACGAGTTCGTGCGCCACAAGATCCTCGACGCGATCGGTGACCTGTACCTGCTCGGTCATTCGCTGATCGGTGAATTCACCGGCTTCAAGTCGGGCCACGGGCTCAACAACCGGCTGCTGCGGGCCCTGCTCGCGGACGCGACGGCCTGGGAGGAGGTCACGTTTCGCGACGGCAGTGTCGCGCCGATCTCCTATGCCGGGACCGCCGCGGCCTGGGCCTGAGGCCCGTTCAGGCCCCCGGCCGTACCCTGACCGAGACCCGCTCGATCTCGAGGCCGAGTTCGCGGCCGATTGCCGCGCTGATCCGGGGCATGTGGTAGCGCAGGCGGGTCCCCCAACTGGCCGACGATACCAGCAGGGTCAGCGTACCGTCCTTGACGGTCGCGCCCCGGATCTGGTCGGCGAGCTCCGCTGGAAGGTGGCGCTGCAGCGCTGCCTGGGCCCGATTCGAGGCCGCGGCACCGTCACGAAGTTGTTGCAGTAACCCTTGACCTTGTTCCAGCAACTCACTGACAGATATTGGCTTTCCGGTTAGCCGACTCACGGGGCCGTCCTGGGTGGTGGCAATAGTGCTTGAGTTCCAGGGCCTGCTTTGGCATTTTGCCGCGGACTTGCCGGCCAGAATGCACCTGCCCGCAGGGTACTGGTGCCGATCGCGACAAGGCAAGTGCCGGTTGGAGTGGGGCAGCAAGGAAATTCGGGAACAGCCAATGGCTTCCAGCACTTTGGGTGACCGTCGACCTGCATGGTTCCGGGCCGTTGCCCGGCCTCGTACGCTGGCGGCGGGCGCCGGTGTGCTGCTGCTGCTGGGCGCGGCGTTCATCACCGGCAGCGTCTGGTCACTGAACCGCGACCCGGCGGCAAACTCGGTCGATCGCTGGACCGAAGAACTCGCCGGGCAGCGCGCCGAGCTCGACGCAACCCGCAGCCGGGTCGATGCCCAGGTCACGGCGCTGGCCACGAGGGTTGGCCGCATGCAGGCGCAACTGATGCGGCTCGATGCGCTGGGACGCCAGCTTACGGAAATGGCCCGCCTGGACCGTGGGGAATTCGATTTCGATGGCCCACCCGCAGTCGGCGGTCCGCTGGCCGAACAGGCTGGAAGCGGTCCGGTGGTGCCGGCGCTGCAGGATCTCCTCGATTCGGTCGGCGACACCATCAACGATCGCCAGCGCCAGCTGCTGGCGCTGCAGAACCTGATCCTGGCCCGCGAACTCGCGCGGCAGGTCGTGCCGGGTGGACGACCGGTCGAGTCCGGTTACGTGTCCTCGACTTATGGCCAGCGGACCGATCCGTTCCATGGCCAGAACACCTTTCACAGCGGCGTGGATTTTGCCGCGGCGCCGGGCACGCGCGTCCTTGCGGCTGCCGACGGCATCGTCAGCCTGGCCAACCGCGACGGGGGCTATGGCCGGATCGTGGAGATCACGCATGGCAGCGGCTACCTGACCCGCTATGCGCACAATTCCAGCCTGCTGGTACGGCCGGGCCAGACCGTGCGGCGCGGCGATCCGATCGCGCTGATGGGCTCGAGCGGCCGCGCGACCGGTACACACCTGCACTTCGAGGTACTGCGCGACGGGCGCGCCGTCAACCCGCTGTCCTTCGTACAGCGCTGATTCTGCGGCGACGATTTCCAGCCGGGCCTGCTGCCGACGTACAATCGCGGTCTATTGGCGGCCGGCGGACCCAGGATGGCCCGCCGGCCGCCGTCCCATTATCCCTCGCCTGAGGTTCCCGGCGCGTGTTCAATATTCTGACGCGGATCTTCGGCAGCCGTAACCAGCGACTGCTGCGCCAGTACCAGCGCCACCTGACGGCGGCCAACGGCTTTGCCGCGCAGTTCAGTGCGCTGGGCGATGACGAGCTGCGGGGCCGGACGGAGCTGCTGCGCCAGCGCCTGGCCGGGGGAGCGACGCTCGACCAACTGCTGCCGGAGGCCTTCGCGACGGTGCGCGAGGCGGCCACGCGCGCGATCGGCCTGCGGCACTTTGACATGCAGCTGGTCGGCGGCATGGTGCTGCACGAGGGCAAGATCTCGGAGATGCGCACCGGCGAAGGCAAGACGCTGGTGGCGACGCTGCCGGTGTACCTGAATTCGCTCGCCGGCCAGGGCGTGCACGTGGTCACCGTCAACGAATACCTGGCGCAGCGCGATGCCGAGTGGATGGGACCGGTATACCGCAGTCTCGGCCTGTCGGTCGGCGTGATCGGCAGCGGCCAGCCCGTGGCCGAGAAGCGTGCCGCCTACGCCTGCGACGTGACCTACGGCACCAATAACGAATTCGGCTTCGACTACCTGCGTGACAACCTGGCCTTCCGCCTCGAGGACCGGGTCCAGCGCGGGCTGCACTATGCGATCGTCGACGAGGTCGACTCGATCCTGATCGACGAGGCGCGCACGCCGCTGATCATCTCGGGCCCGGCCGAGGAGAGCACCGAGCTGTACCTGAAGATCAACGAACTGGTGCCGCGCTTCACCCGCCAGGAGGCCGAGGACGGCCCGGGGGACTACTTCGCCGACGAGAAGTCACGCCAGGTGCACCTGTCCGAGAGCGGCTTCGAGAAGGCCGAGGAGCTCCTGTTCGCGGCGGAACTGCTGCGGCCGGGTGAGAGCCTCTACGACGCAGCCAGTATCCGCCTGATGCACCACCTGAACGCGGCGCTGCGCGCGCATGCGCTGTACCGGCGCGATGTCGAGTACATCGCGCGCGGCGGCGAGGTCATCATCGTCGACGAGTTCACCGGGCGGACCATGCCCGGCCGGCGCTGGTCGGACGGCCTGCACCAGGCGATCGAGGCCAAGGAAGGCGTGCGCATCCGCGAGGAAAACCAGACCATCGCCTCGATCACGTTCCAGAACTACTTCCGCCTGTACGGCAAGCTGGCCGGCATGACCGGCACTGCGGACACCGAGGCCTTCGAGTTCCAGCAGATCTACGGGCTCGAGGTCGTGGTCGTGCCGACCCACCGGCCGATGATCCGCAAGGACCAGCCGGATCTCGTGTACCTGAACCAGCACGACAAGTTCGCGGCGATCATCGAGGACGTTCGCGACTGCGTGCAGCGCGGCCAGCCCGCGCTGGTCGGCACGACTTCGATCGAGACCTCGGAGAAGCTGTCCAGCCTGCTGAACGAGGCCGGCATCATCCACCAGGTGCTGAACGCCAAGCAGCACGAGCGCGAGGCGCTGGTGATCGCCCAGGCCGGCCGCCCGGCCACGGTGACCATCGCCACCAACATGGCCGGCCGCGGCACCGACATCGTGCTGGGTGGCAACGCGCAGAAGCAGGTCGAGCAGCTGCGCCGCGATGGTACGCACACGCCGGAGGCGATTGCGGCCCGGGAGGCGGCGCTGCTGGAGGAGTGGCAGCGGCTGCACGACCAGGTCATCGCGGCCGGCGGACTGCACATCATCGGCACCGAGCGCCACGAGTCGCGGCGCATCGACAACCAGCTGCGCGGCCGCTCGGGCCGGCAGGGCGATCCGGGCTCGAGCCGGTTCTACCTGTCGCTCGAGGACAACCTGATGCGGATCTTCGGCGACCCGAACCGCACCAAGGCGATGCTGCGTACCGTCGGCATGCGCGAGGGCGAGGCGATCGAAAGCCGGATGCTGACGCGGCAGATCGAGCGCGCGCAACGCAAGGTGGAATCGCACAACTTCGATGCGCGCAAGAACCTGCTGGAATACGACGACGTCGCCAACGACCAGCGCAAGGTCATCTACCGGCAGCGCACCGAGATCATGTCCGCCGAGGACATCGCCGAGGTCATCCGCGCCGTCCGCGCCGAGGTCGTCGAGGGCATCGTGCAGCAGTTCCTGCCGCCGGGCAGCGTCGAGGAGCAGTGGGACGTGGCCGGCCTCGAGCAGGCGATCGGGCGCGACTTCGGCGTGCAGGAACCTCTCGCCGCCTGGCTTGCGGAGGATTCATCGCGCGGGCCGGCCGACGCCACGACCCGGCTGCTCGAGGCGATCGAGGCGGCTTACGAACTCAAGGTCCAGCAGGTCGGCGCACCGGTCATGCGCCATCTCGAGCGCGCCGTCATGCTGCAGCAGCTCGATACGCACTGGCGCGAACACCTGGCGGCGATGGACTACCTGCGCCAGGGCATCAACCTGCGCGCCTACGCGCAGAAGAATCCGAAGCAGGAGTACAAGCGCGAGGCCTTCGCGCTGTTCACCGCGATGCTCGACCGGATCCGCAGCGATACGGTGATGCTGCTGCAGCGGCTGCAGGTACGCACCGAGGAGGAGATCGAGCGCGAGGAGGCCGAGCGGCAGCGGCGCCTGCAGCAGCAGATGCAGCTGCAGCACGCGGTGCCGCCGGCGCTGGCCGGTGCGCTCGGCGAGGCGCCGCCGCCGGCCGAGGGCGAGCAGGTTCCGCCCGCGGGGGCGGCACCGTTCGTGCGCGGTGATCGCAAGGTTGGTCGCAACGAACCCTGTCCCTGCGGTTCAGGCCGGAAATTCAAGCACTGCCACGGGGCCCTGCAGCAGGGCGGCCATGGCTGAGATCCACGTCGTCGCTGGCGCGCTTCGGGACGGGCAGGGCCGCGTGCTGATCGCGCAGCGGCCGCGCGGCCGCTTCATGGCCGGGCGCTGGGAGTTCCCCGGCGGCAAGCTCGAGGCGGGAGAGGAAGCGCTCGCCGGACTGCGGCGCGAGTTGCGCGAGGAACTGGGCGTCGAGGTGCGCGCGGCGCGGCCCCTGATCCGGCTGCGGCATCGCTATCCCGACCGGCGGGTCCTGCTCGACGTCTGGCAGGTCACCCATTATGACGGGGAGCCGCAAGGCCTCGATGCCCAGGCGCTCGCCTGGGTGCGGCCCGATGAACTGCCGGCCCAGGACCTGCTCGAGGCCGACCGCACGATCGTCGCCGCGCTGCGCCTGCCGCGGCGCGCGCGGCTGGTTTCCGGTCCGGCGGACTGCGGGCCGGGCGATCCCGTGGCGCTGCTGTGGCCGCTCGACCGGGAAGGGGCCGGGATTCCGGACAGCACCGCCGTGCAGGCGGCCCGTGCATTCGGGCACCGTGTCTTCGTGCTCGGGCAGGGCAGCGGGGCGATCCGCGATGCCGCCATCGCCGGGGCCGACGGCGTCCTGCTGCAGTGGCAGGGTGAGACCCTGGACGCCGACGCGGCCGGGCGATTCCTGATTGGTGCCTGCTGCGCGGATGCCCCGGCAGCCGTGGCTGCGGCTGCAGCGGGCGCACAGTTCCTGCTCGTGGCACCGCCGGGTGCGCCCCTGCCGGAGGCCGAGCTCTTCGCGCTGTGCGAGGCCGTCGCGGTGCCGGTGTACGCCGGCTGGTATGCCGATGCATCCCGCGAGGCCCGCCTGCAGGCGGGCGGTGCCCACGGCTGTGCCACGGGCTCAATCGCCGGCTGAATGGTCCGGCCGGGATCCAGCCACCCCATCGCCCGGCACCAGGTAGCGGTCGAAGAAATCCAGGATCGTCTTCCAGCCGTGGATGCCGGTGTCGCGGAAGCTGAGCGCGGCGTGACGGCTGCCTGGATACGGCAGTACCTCGAAGGGCCGCCCGGTCGCTACCAGTACCGGAATCAGCTGCGTCGTGTGCGTGAACAGCACGTTGTCGTCGGCCATGCCGTGGATGAGCAGCAGCCGGTCCCGGATCGCGCCGGCATGGCTCAGCACGCTCGCGCGACGGTAGGCCTCGGATTCATCCTGCGGCCGGCCGAGATAGCGTTCGGTGTAGTGGGTGTCGTACAGGCGCCAGTCCGTGACTGGTGCCCCGGCGACACCCGCCGCGAAAGTGCCTGGCGCGTGCGCCAGCAGCAGCAGCACCATGTAGCCGCCATAGCTCCAGCCCTGGACGCCGATCCGCGCTGGGTCCACCCACGGCTGGCTCGCGAGCCAGGCCACGCCGGCCAGCTGGTCCTCGACTTCGACCGTGCCGAGCGCGCGGTACAGGGAGCTCGCGAAGGCGTGGCCGCGGCTTCCGGAGCCGCGGTTGTCGAGCCGGAAGACGACGTAGCCTCGCTGGGCGAGGATCTGCGCGACCTGGCCACCGCGACGATCGCCCCAGCGCCGCTGGACGGTCTGCGCCGTCGGCCCGCCGTAGACCAGCACGATTGCCGGGTACTGGCGCGCTGGATCGAAGCCGGTCGGGCGCAAGAGCTGCCAGTGGAGCGGCGTGCCGTCGCCGGCCGGCAAGGTGCCGAATTCCGGTACGCTGTAGTGGTCGCGGTACGGCGCGTACGGGTGGCGGTCATCCAGGCGGTTTTCGATGAGCCAGGCGAGCCGCTTCCCCGCGGCATCGTGCAGGGAGAGCTGCGGCGGCTGCAGGGGATCGCTGTAGTGCAGCAGGAAGCGCCGTGCGTCCTGGCTCATCGTGACACTGTGCCAGCCGGCGTTTGCAGTCAGCGCGCGCGGCGCGCCGGAAGCGCCCGCATCGAGGTCAGCGACGTAGAGCTGGCGCTCGAGCGGCGACTTCAGGGTCGCCATGAAATACACGCGCCCAGGCCTGGCGTCGATGCCGCGCACGGCCGGCTCCCCGGTATCGCCGGCGACGTCCCAGTCGCCGGAAGTCACGGCGCCCAGCAGCTGTCCGTCGTAGTCATGGCGATAGAGGTGGTTGTGACCGCTGCGCGCCGAACTCCACAGGAACTCGCGCCGGCCCGGGACGAAATGCAGGTCGTCGTGCAGCTCGACCCAGGTCGGGCTGGTCTCGGTGAACAGCAGGCGGCCGCTGCCGCCGCTGGCCGGGATATCAAGGAGATCCAGGCGCTTCTGGTCGCGTGACTGGCGCTGCACCAGCAGGTGGCCGCCTTCCGGGAACCAGTGAACGCGGGCGAGGTAATGGTCGTCCGGGCCAAGGTCGGCCCAGTCCGTGGTGCCCGTCTCGAGTGAGAGGATCGCGAGCCGCACGCTGGCGTTCGCGGCACCCGCTTCCGGATAGCGCTGGCGGTGGCTGCGGACCCCGTCGGCATGGATCTCGAAGCGTTCGATCTCGGCGACCGGCGTCTCGTCGACGCGCGCGAAGGCCAGGTGGCGCTCGTCGGGTGACCACCAGTAACCGGTGTCACGACCCATCTCTTCCTGCGCAATGAACTCGGCGACACCGTGACTGATGGGGCCGCCGCCACCGCTGCTCAGGCGACGCTCGATGCCGGTCGCGACCTCGACGGCGTACAGGTCCTGGTCGCGCACGAAGCTGACGTAGCGCCCGCGCGGAGAATAGCGCGCATCGGTCTCACCGGCCTCGGTCGCGGTCAGCCGGCGGACGGCCGCGTCGGCGGGGCGCGCCAGATCGTAGTGATACAGGTCGCCGCCGAGCGGGAACAGCAGGCCCTGTGAGTCGGGCGCCCAGGCGTACTCGACGATGCCGCGCAGCGCAGCCGTGCGTTGGCGCTCGCGGCGGGCTTCTTCCGCGGCGGAGAGCACTTCCGCCTGCGGCAGCAACAGGCGCGAATCGACCAGCTGGCGGTGGCGCCGCGCCGCCAGGTCATAGGCCCAGAGGTCGTAGGCGCTCGGGTCGTCCTCGCGCGCGCGCAGGTAACTCACCAGCCGGCCGTCCGGTGAGAAGCGGGGCTGGCGCAGTGTCGGCCCGCCGAGATCCGGCGCCTCGAACAGGCGTTCCACGGTGAGTTCGGTAGCCCGCGCCGCTGGAATCAGCAGCAGGCTTGCCAGCAGGACGGTTCCCGGTGTACGCATCGACACTCCTCAGCCGCCGGCTGACCGGGTCACGCGCTGGCTTTGCTAGACTGCCTGCGCCCCGGGTATCGCGGAGTGTAAGCACCGTGCACATGCCTGTCATTTCCGGCCTCGTGATCGCCTGCCTGGCCATGGGCGCCGCGATGGGTTCACCGAACCGTCCGCTGCTGGCGGCCGAGTCGCTGCGGTATCCGCCGGCCGGGCGCGGCGCCGTGGTGGACAGCCACCACGGTACGCCGGTGGCCGATCCCTATCGCTGGCTGGAGACACCGGGGCCGGGAGTCAGCGCCTGGGTCGAGGCCCAGAATGCGTTGTCCCGGCCATGGCTCGAGGGGATCCCGGCCCGCGAGCAGCTGCGCGCGCGGTTGACCGAACTGTGGGACTACGAACAGTACGGGTACCCCTGGCTGGACGCCAAGGCGCGCGTGCCGATCCGGCGGGGCGACCGGTATTTCTTCGTTGAGAAGAAAGGCCGGCAAGACCAGGGCGTACTGTATTGGGCGCCAGGACTCGCCGCGGAGCCGCGCGTGCTGGTGGATCCCAACGCGCTGTCGGCGGATGGCACGGCATCGCTTGCCGATTTCTCGGTCAGCCCGGATGGCCGGCATGTCGCGTGGGCGGTGTCCGATGGCGGCACGGACTGGGACACCTGGCAGGTGCGCGAGGTGGACAGCGGGCGCGACCTGCCCGAGAAGATCGTCGACACGAAGTTCACCGGCGTGTCCTGGGAGCGCGATGGCCGCGCCTTCTATTACTCGCGGTATCCGCCGGGGCCGGAGGGCCGGGGGGACGACCAGCAGCAGGTGCGGGTCTACCGGCACGTCCTCGGCACGGCACAGGCCGCCGACGAACTCGTCTACGCGGTCAACGACCACCCGCGCCACAACCCCTACGGCGTCGTCTCGGAGGATGGGCGCTGGCTGGTGCTCAACATCTCCTACGGCTTTGCCGCGAACGCGATTCACCTGCGGGATCTGAACCGGCCGGAGGCACCGGTGGAGCGGGTCTTCGATGCCTGGGACGGGCTCTACGAGTTCCTTGGTGCACTGGACGGCCGGCTGTACTTCAAGACCACCCAGGGCGCACCCCGCGGGCGCGTCATCGCGATCCAGCCGGACCAGGCTGGCCCTCCCATGCCAGCCGAGATCGTTGGCCAGTCACCGCTGGTCCTGCACTCGGCCAGCCTGGTCGGCGGGCACGTCATCGCGAGCTACCTCGAGGATGCGCGCGCACGCCTGCGTGTGTACCGGCTGGATGGCACGCTGCGGGGCGAAATCGCGCTGCCCGGGCCCGGTACAGTTGCCGGCTTTCCCGATGCCCCGGAGGGGAACGAGACCTTCTTCGCCTACACGGACTATCTGACTCCGCAGGCGCTGTATCGCTATGACCTCGCGAAGGACGAGGTCCGGCCGTTCCGGCGGCCCGCGGTGCCATTCGATGCCAGCCCGTTCCTGACCGAGCAGGTGTTCTATACCAGCCGCGATGGCACGCGCGTGCCGATGTTCATCACCCGACGCCGCGGACTCGATCTCGACGGCAGCCATTCGCTGCTGTTGTACGGCTACGGGGGGTTCGATATCGTGCTGACGCCGGCCTATGCCCCGGCCATCGCCGCCTGGCTCGAGCGCGGTGGCATCTATGCCGTCGCCAACCTGCGCGGCGGTGGCGAGTACGGAGCGGAATGGCATGAGTCCGGTACGAAGACCCGCAAGCAGAACGTCTTCGACGATTTCATCGCCGCTGCGGAGTGGCTGATCGACCGCCGGTATACGGCGCCGGAAAGGCTCGCGATCCATGGGCGCAGCAACGGTGGCCTGCTGGTCGGTGCGGTGCTCGCGCAGCGCCCGGAGCTGTTCGGCGCGGCGCTGCCCGCCGTCGGCGTCCTCGACCTGCTGCGCTACCACACTGCGAGTGCCAACGCCTATGCCTGGTCCAGCGACTACGGAACGGTCGAGGACCCGGAGCAGTTCAGCGCGCTCCACGACTACTCGCCCGTGCACAACGTCCGGCCCGGGCGCTGCTATCCGCCCACGCTGGTCACGACGGCTGATCGCGACGACCGCGTCGTGCCGTGGCACAGCTACAAGTTCGCCGCGGCGCTGCAGTATGCGCAGGCCTGCCCGAACCCGGTGCTGCTGCGGGTCGAAACCCGGGCAGGCCACGGTGCAGGCAAGCCGGCGTGGATGCAGATCGAGGACCTGGCCGACCAGTGGGCCTTTCTCGTGCGGGCGCTCGGCATGCCGGACGGCCGCTGATCGCGTGACCGGGGTTCAGTGACGGCGTAGCTCGTCGTCGGTCGGTTCCGGGCTCGACTCGCCCGGGATCACATGGCGTTCGGTCAGCCAGGCGCCGAGGTCGATGAGCTGGCAGCGCTCGCTGCAGAAGGGCCGCCAGTGGCTGGTGCGGTCCCATTCGTGCTGGCGGTGACACTGCGGGCAGCAGACGAGCATCGCCCATGGCCCTCAATAACAGGTGGTCAGCAGGAACTGCACGTCCAGCTCGGCCTGCACGGGACGCTGATTCAAGCCGGTCCAGCGCAGGAAGCGCAGGCTGCAGCGGTGGTGACTGCCGCTGACCTCTGGAAACAGCCCGCAATCGCCGGGAAGCGTCACGCGCAGCAGCTGCACCGGGCGCTCGCGTTCGAAGGCGATCTGGTACACGCCGCCCGGTGCGATTTCTGCGCGTGGCCGCGCGTTCTCGCGCGTGATCCACAGCAGCTCCGACACGCTTTCGCACAGCGGGCGGATGGTCGCCAGCCAGTCGGCGAGGTCGCTGTCACGCCGGGCCGGATCGAGGTTCAGCCAGTAGAAGTAGTCGGGCAGGTCGAATTCGCAGGTGCCGCCAGGGATCGCGCTGCGGTGCTTGATCGCGTTCAGGAACTCGGACTCGCGCAGCCGCTGCATGAAGTTGGCGCCCGCGGCGTTCAGCTCGTCGCGGCGTTGCTCGAGCACGCGGACGATCGAGCGCAGCCGACTGTCATCGACGCCGGGTCGGTTCTGGTAGTCGCGCAGCGCCGTCATCTGTCGCTCGAGTTCCTTCAGCGCATCACCCCGCGCATCACCCCGCGAGGTGATCGCGAGGATCTCGAGCAGCCCGGACACGGCCGCCCGGCTGCCCCAGGCATGGCTGGCACCGGCATGGTGGCTGATCTGCTGCCACAGGAACTCGAGGCGCATGAACATGCGCATGCGTTCGTTGAGCGGCTGCTCATAGGTGAGCGCGGCCAGTTCAGCGCGTGGTTCCGGGGCGGGTTCGAACATCCTGCTATTCTGCGGCAGGGCTTCCGGCCCCGTAAACAGCAGATCCCGCTGCAGGTCGTCCTGAGACATGGTTTAGGCTCCGATTGCCGCCGCCAGCTCGCGGTAATGGCGATCCAGCTCGGCAACCCGGGCGGCCAGTCCGGCCTCGTCGCCGGTGTTGTCGATCACCTCATCCGCGGCGGCGAGGCGCTGTGCCCGCGAGGCCTGCGCGCTGAGCGCACGCAGCGCCGATTCGCGGGTCTCGCCATCGCGCCGGATCAGGCGCTCGAGCTGCTGTTCCTCCGGGCAATCGACGACCAGGACGCGATCCACCAGCTCCGGGCGGCGGCCACCCTCGACCAGCAGCGGGATGACCAGCATCTGGTAGGGCCCGCCTGCAGTTTCCACCTGGCGTCGCAGTTCGGTGTGGATCGCCGGATGAACGATGTTCCCGACCACGCGCCGGGTCGCGGTATCCGCGAAGATCCGGTCCCGCAGGCGGCGGCGGTCGAGCCGGCCGCTGGCGTCCAGGATCCCGGCGCCAAGTGCGTCTACCAGTGCCGCGAGTGCCGGCCGGCCCGGCTCGACCACCTCGCGGGCGAGCTGATCCGTGTCGATGACCGTGGCGCCCAGGGCGGCGAAGTGCCTGGCCACGGTCGTCTTGCCGCTGGCGATGCCGCCGGTCAGGCCGATTCGGAGCGGGCGCATGCCCACCTTAGCGCAGCCCGGCGACGCCGAGGTACGCATCGACGATGGTCGGGCCCCACAGTGCCGCGATCCAGGTGGCCCCCGCGAGGAAGGGTCCGAACGGGATCGGGATGCCGCGCCCGTGGCGCTTGGCGGCGATCATCACCAGTCCGACCGTGGCACCCACGACCGCGGACAACAGCAGTACGAGCGGCAGCATCTGCCAGCCCAGCCAGACGCCCGCGGCGGCGAAGAGCTTGAAGTCGCCATAGCCCATGCCCTCCTTGCCGGTCAGCAGCCGGAAGAGCTGGAAAACGAGCCACAGGAACGCATAGCCGCCGGCAGCCCCGAGGATCGCGTCCTGCGGGCTGGCGGGCAGGGCCAGGGCTCCACCCGGGTCATGGGCCAGGCTGGCGAGCAGGCCGATCCACAGCAGCGGCAGCGTCAGCAGGTCGGGCAACAGCTGGTGGTCGAGGTCGATGCCGGTGAGCGCGACCAGGGCCCAGGTCAGGACCAGCGCGAGACCGGCCTCGGGCGTGAATCCGAACCGCGACGCGACCAGCGCCGACAGGATCGCGGTGGCGAGCTCCACCAGCGGATAGCGCGGGGAGATCGGTGCCTGGCAGGCGGCGCAACGGCCGCGCAGCGCGAGCCAGCTCAGCACCGGAATATTGTGCAGCGCGCGGATCGGTGCGCGGCAGGACGGGCAACGCGAGCGCGGCCGCACCAGGCCAGCCGGCTTCCCGGTCTCTGCCGGTACCGTGACCCCGGGTACTTGCGCGCACTCGCGCCGCCACCGCCACTCGAGCAGCGGCGGCAGGCGCAGGATCACGACGTTGAGGAAACTGCCAACGACGAGTCCGAGGACCGCCACCGCAGCCACCCATGCGGCCGGGCTGGCTGCGAACAGCTCCACGAGCCCCGCCGGCGCGTTCAGATCACGGCGCCCAGCTTGAAGATCGGCAGGTACATCGCGATGACCAGCCCGCCGACGAGCACGCCCAGGATTGCCATGATCAAGGGCTCGAGCAGGCTCGACAGGGCATCGACGGCGGCATCGACCTCCAGTTCATAGAAATCGGCGACCTTGCTGGCCATCTCGTCCAGCGAGCCGGACTCCTCGCCGACCGCGATCATCTGCACGACCATGTTCGGGAACAGCCCGGTGTTCTCCATCGCCCGCTGCAGGCGCTGGCCGGTGGCGACCTCGTCACGCATGCGCATGACGGCCTGCTCGTAGACGATGTTGCCGGTGGCGCCCGCGACGGATTCCATCGCTTCGACCAGCGGCACGCCGGCGGAGAACATCGTGGCGAGTGTGCGGGCGTAGCGTGCGATCGCCGCCTTCACCAGGATCGGGCCGACCACCGGCAGCTTCAGCATCAGGCGGTCCAGCAGCTGGCGCATCGCCCGCGAGCGCTTCTTGAAGTACGCAAACGCGGCGATGGTGCCGCCGGCCAGCAGGCCCATCCACCAGCCCTGGGTCTGCACGAACTGCGACAGGCTGATGACCATGCGGGTAAACGCCGGCAGGTCGGCGCCGAAGCCCTTGAACAGCGCTTCGAACTGCGGGATCACGAAGATCAGCAGGATCAGCGTGACGATGACGGCGACCACCAGCACGGCCGCCGGGTAGAACAGGGCCTTCTTGATCTTCTTCTTCAGCGCCTCGGTCTTCTCCTTGTAGGTCGCGACCTTGTCGAGCAGGCTCTCGAGCGCGCCGGCCTGCTCGCCGGCCTCGACCAGGTTGATGAAGAGATCGTCGAAATAAAGCGGGTGCTTGGCCAGCGACTCATGCAGCGTGCTGCCGCCCTCGATATTCAGCTTGATGTCGAGGATCAGCTTCTGCATCGCCGGTTTCTCGTGGCCGACGCCGACGATCTCGAAGGCCTGGACCAGCGGGATACCCGCGGTCAGCATCGTCGCCAGCTGGCGGCTGAAGATCGCGATGTCCCCGGGCGTGATCTTGCCGCCGGTGCTGAACAGCTGCCGCTGCTTGCGGATCCGGGTCGGGACGATGTTCTGGCGACGCAGTTCGGCGCGGACGTCCTTCTCGTTGTTGGCGAGCGAACGTCCCCGGATCTTGTTGCCCTTGCGGTCCTTGCCTTCCCAAACGAACGGGGTGTCCCTGGCGAGAGCGGCGCTCGGCGGCATGGTGGCAGTCGTCCTCTGGCTTGACGCTTATATGATAAGGGCCGGCGCGGTCACTCGACCGTGACGCGGTTGACTTCCTCGAGACTCGTGACCCCGTCCAGCACCTTCTTGAGCGCAGACGTGCGCAGGTCCCAGACCCCCTCCTTGCGGGCCTGGTCGCGGATATGGGGGGCACTGCCGCCCTCGAGGATGATCCGGCCGATCGACTCGGTCACCGGCAGCACCTCGTAGATGCCTACGCGGCCCTTGAAGCCGTCCGTACACTGGCTGCAGCCCACCGCCCGGTAGATCCGGAAGTCCGGCCGTTCCACCTGTTCGTGAGAGAAGCCCTCGCGCAGCGCCGCCTCGGCCGGCAGCTTCAACTCGGCCTTGCAGCTGTTGCACAGTCGCCGGGCGAGCCGTTGGGCGATGATCAGGCTCACCGAGGTCGCGATCGCATAGGGCTTGACCCCCATGTCGATCATCCGGGTCAGCGTTTGCGGCGCATCGTTCGTATGCAGCGTGGACAGCACCAGGTGGCCGGTCTGCGCCGCCTTGATCGCGATCTCGGCGGTTTCCAGGTCACGGACCTCGCCGACCATGATGACATCCGGGTCCTGGCGCAGGAAGGCGCGCAGCGCGGCGGCGAAGGTCAACCCGACCTTGGGATTCACGTTGACCTGGTTGACGCCCGGCAGGACGATTTCCGCCGGATCCTCGGCGGTCGAGATGTTGGTGTCCTCGACATTCAGGATCGACAGGCCCGTGTACAGCGAGACCGTCTTGCCGCTGCCGGTCGGGCCGGTCACCAGAATCATGCCCTGGGGTCGCGCCAGCGTCTTCATGTACAGATCTTTCTGGAACGGCTCGTAGCCCAGCGCATCGATGCCCATCATGGCGGTGCTGGCGTCCAGGATGCGCAGCACGATCTTCTCGCCAAACAGCGTCGGGCAGCTGCTGACGCGGAAGTCGATCGAGCGGTTCTTGGACAGGCGCATCTTGATGCGCCCGTCCTGGGGCACGCGCCGCTCGGCGATGTCGAGCCGCGACATGACCTTCAGGCGCGCGGCGAGCTTGGTCGCGAGCTGCACCGGCGGCTGGGCAATCTCGCGCAGCACGCCGTCGATGCGCAGCCGGATGCGGTAGTACCTCTCGTAGGGTTCGAAGTGGATGTCCGAGGCGTTGCGGCGGATCGCGTCGAGCATGATCTTGTTGACGAAGCGGACGATCGGCGCGTCCTCGACGTCGTCGCGGGTGACGCTGGCCTCGACCTCCTCGTCCGAGGTGATCTCGAGGTTGTCGAGCGCGAAGTCGTCCTCGCCAAGCGAGGGCATCGAGGTGTCGACCTGCTCGATGGCCTTCTGCACCGCGCGCTGCAGCTTGTCGTCCTCGACGACCACGGCCTCGATCGACAGCCCGGTCTGGAACTTGATCTCGTCGACCGCGTGCAGGTTGGTCGGATCCGAGACCGCGACGTGCAGGCGCTTGCCGCGCTTGACCAGGGGCAGGACCCGGTGCTTGGCCAGCAGCTTCTCGTTGACCAGCCGGACCGTGTCGATGTCGATACTGACGGCGTCCAGATCGAGCAGCGCGACGCCGAACTCCTGGGCCGCGGCGACCGCGATGTCACGGGCGCCGGCCAGTTCGCGCGACACCAGCCAGCTGACGAGGTGGGTCTTGCGCTCACGGGCACTGGCGATCGCATCGAGCATTGCCGCCTCGTCGAGCAGGCCGTCCTGCACGAGGCGCTGGGGCAGTCCTGACAGGACTGCCCGCACCGGGCTCGCCATCGCGCTTGCGCTTTCGTTCATCCGGTCAGTTCGTCCTGGACATTCATGGTCCCTGGCGGCAAATAATGAACCCCTTCAGGGCCCGCCGGCAATTGTTAAATCGGCCAAGATGCTCCCACAAGCCAGCTTCGCCCCGGGTGATCCCCGTCACAGATGCGGCGTGTCCCGGGTTGGCGGGAGCTCGCCGGCAAACCGTTCGTGCAGGGCATCCCAGAGCCGCGCGGCTTCCGGCTCGACGCCCGGGTCAGGCCGGCCGGCCAGGCGCCGTGGCAGCGGCGACCGTCGGTCGGTGAACAGGTACGACACGGCCTCCCCGTTCCCGGAAGGAATCGCGGCGAGCAGGGATTCCCGGGACACGGCCGCACGCTCCTTGCGATTCATCAGTTCCGGGAGGCGCGCGGCCTTCAGTTGCATCCAGCCACTGGCTGGCATGATCTCATAGTAGGCGGCCCCTTCGTGGACCAGGCCGGAGGGATTGTACTTGCCGGCGAGCACCATCGGTGTGTTGAAGTCGGTCTCGGTGAAGCGGATGCGCTCCGCGAGTGCTGCCGGGTCCAGGGTTCCATCGAGGAGCGGCAGCAGCGACCTGCCGGTCACGTCCGCTGGCACCGTGCCGGTGGCGATCTGCTGCAGTGTCGGCCGGACATCCTCGAGGGAAACGGGCCAGCCGTGATTGACGGGGTCGCCGGGCAGCACCGTGCGGCCAAAACCGCGCATCGCCAGGAAGACGCTGTACTGGTGCGGGCTCATCACGCTGGTGCCGTGGCCCCACAGGGAATTCCAGATTTCCTGAGGGGTGCCGGTCTTGCGCAGCATGCTGTCGCCAGGCCAGCCCAGGGCCTCGCCGTGGTCCGACAGCACGACGACGATCGCGTTGTCGAGCACGCCCTTGTCCTCGAGCAGCCGGGTGACCTCGGCGAACTGCTGGTCGAGTGCTGCAACCGCGCGCGTGTACGCCGGGCGATATTCCTGTGGTGTCGTCGGACTGCGCAGGCCCGCCCAGCTGTAGGGCCAGTGGGACAGCGTCAGGTGGATCATCAGGAAGGTCGGGCGGTCCACCGTGATTTCCTGCTTGAGCCGGGCCACGAAATGCCGGGGTTGATAGGTCACGGGCACGGCGCGGTTCGCATGGCTGGCGGGGAACAGCGCAGCTCCTGCCGCAGTTGCCGACAACAGGTTCACGAGCGGGAGGTCGCCGGCCTTGCCCAGCAGGAAGTCGGAGGCACCCACTGGCGGCGTGACCAGCTGGTCGAAACCGAAGGACTCGTCGAGATTGGCGAAGCGCACTTCGTCGGTCGCGTAGATCGTCTGGTATCCGGAGCTGCGCAGCGCGTCGGCCAGCGTGTCGCCTTCCGCGACCCGGGCGCGCGGCATCAGGTTGAATCGGGCCTGGGTCGCGACCGGGTGCCTGCCGGTCAGGATGGAGACCAGCGCCGGATAGGTACGGGCCAGCGGACTGATCGTGTCACCGAAACGATGGGCGCCGTCCAGGAAGGCATCGATGTTCGGCGTCAGGTGCGGGTCGGACTGGCTGCCGGCCAGGTCGTCCCGCAGCGAGTCCAGTCCGAGAATCACCACATGTGGCGCCTCGAACCGGGGTGCCGGGCGCGAGGCCGCCGAGTCCTGGAACGGCAGGAATCCGCCCGCCCAGGCTGCTGCCAGCGCGACGACCAGCCAAGGAACATGGCCCGGAACACGGCGCCAGCGGGACAGGCACCGCAGCGCAAGGGCCGCGGTGAGGCCCGCGGCCAGGAGTACGGGCAGGTGGGCCCAGCGCCAGCCGTGCCATTCCCGGGTGAGCCAGGCGGCGTCCGGGGCGAATCGCGATCCGGGATACCAGCTCGCGTTCGCGAGCCAGGCCAGTGCCGCCAGGACAGTGAACCATCCGAGGACAAGCCGGGCCTGGCATCCGGCGAGTCGCTGCGGCGCGGCGGCCAGCGTGAGCCTGGCGAGTGCAAAGGCGAGCCCGCCCAGGGCGAGATGCACGGCGAGCAGAGCAATGGCGAATTCGAGCAGCCGGCGCGACAGGACCGGTCCCAGCACCTGCCCGTACACCAGCGCCGCCGTGACCTTGTTGTTGGCCAGCGCGAGCGCCAGGTCGCTCATCGTCCACCAGACGGCGAGGGCCAGCGATCCGGCACCGAGCAGCTGGCTGAGAAGGAACCCGGGCAGTGGTCGATCCGGGTTCCTGGAGCAGTGTGGCATGTTCAGGATTCCGAAAAGGCAGGGCCCCTGCCGTCAGGGGCCCTGCGCATATCAGCAGTCTCAGGCAGTAGTGCTACCTGTCTCAGGCACCGCCGTACCCGTCACGGCACGAAGACGGCACATACTTGTCGATGACGGACGTAGCGGCAGCGCTGTCGTCCGAATCAACTGTGCTCGTCGGTGTGGCCTTGGTCGAAGTGTCGGTCGGCTGATCGGCCTTCCCACACCGCCAGACGATGTCCTGGTTGTCATTCGCGACCGGCTGGAAAGCGAGAGTCTTGGTCTGGATCGCCTGGTTGGCATCCTTGCCGTAGGTGATCGTGATGGTGCCGTTCGTGACGTCCACCCCGGACACGTAGCGGCCCGTCTTGTTTGCCGCCACGGCCGCGGAACCCAGTCCTGCTTCGGACAGGTCCGCCGGCCATTCGCCGGTCTGTGCCGTGAACTCGGCGATCGACGCCTTGAGGTCGCCGGCCAGGGTCATGCCTTCCGTCACCTGCGAACGGATCGTGTAGTCCTGGTACGCCGGGATCGCGATCGCGGCCAGGATGCCGATGATGGCCACCACGATCATCAGTTCGATGAGCGTGAAGCCCTTCTGGATTGCCTTCATGAGAGTCGTCTCCTTGCGGGTAATTGTCGGGCGGCGCCAATGCGCCGTTGCCACTGGGGATAAGCAAGGTTCGTGCCAACGCCCGGATCGATCTGTAAGTGGTTGATAAGGAAGAAATCAGCTCCGCATCATGACTCACGGCCGGCCTTCCGCCCCGGCCTCGGCCTGGACCCTGGGTGTCACAAAGTGACGCCGCGCGTCACTCGAGGCCGAGCTTGCGGATCCGGTAGCGCAGCGCCCGGAAGCTGATGCCGAGGGCCCTGGCGGCCGCGGTCTTGTTGTAGCGGGCCTGCTCCAGTGCCCGCTGGATGCTCAGGCGCTCGATGCCCTCCAACTGCTCGTGCAGGGCCGTGGCGCCGTGCGGGTCGCCGGCGCCGTCGGGATCCGCAGCCGGCGTCGGGCGCAGCTCGATGTCGGCCGCCTCGATCGTGGCCCCATTGCACAGGGTGATGGCGCGCTCCAGCACGTTTTCCAGCTCGCGCACGTTGCCCGGGTAACGGTGAGCGCAGAGCAGCCCCAGCGCCTCGGTGCTGAGCACCGGAGTCGTCATGCCCATCCGCGCGGCGAGCCTCGCGACGATCGCGGTCGCCAGCTGCGGAATATCCTCCAGTCGGTGGCGGAGCGCCGGGACCCGGAGTTCGATGACGTTGATCCGGTAGTACAGGTCCTCGCGGAAGCGCCCCTCGGCCACCAGTTCGCCGAGGTCCCGGTGGGTCGCGCTCAGGATCCGCACGTCCACCGGCTGCTCGAGCTGCTCTCCGATCGGACGTACCGTGCGTTCCTGGACCAGGCGCAGCAGCTTGACCTGCATCGTGAAGGGCAGGTCCGCCACTTCGTCGAAGAACAGCGTGCCGCCCTCGGCGGCCTGCACCAGCCCTGGCTTGTCGGCAACTGCGCCGGTGAAGCTGCCCTTGCGGTGGCCGAACAGCTCACTCTCCATCAGCTCCGCCGGAATGGCTCCGCAGTTCACCGGCACGAATGGCGCATCCTTGCGCGGGCCGGACTCGTGGATCAGCCGCGCGACGAGTTCCTTGCCGGTGCCCGACTCACCACAGATGTGCACCGGCGCCTGGCTGCGTGCCACCCGGGCGATCATCGCGCGCAGCTGCTGCATCGGCGCCGAGTCGCCGAGCAGCCGGTGACCCGCCGCTGCGGCTTTGCGGTCGTCCGCGAGCCGCAGGGCCTGGCCGACCAGCTTGCGCAGGTCGGGCACGTCGAGCGGCTTGGAGACGAAGTCGAAGGCACCGAGCTTCAGTGCGCGCACCGCGGCCTCGACGTGGCCATGCGCGGTGATCACGGCTACCGGCAGTGCCGGGGCATGGTCCTGGATCCAGGCGACAAGTTCCAGGCCGTCACCGTCCGGCAGCCGCAGGTCGGTCAGGCACAGCGCATAGTGCTGCCGTCCCTGCAGCTCGCGGCGCGCCGCGGCCAGATCGTGCACGGCCTGCGAATCCACGCCCATGCGCGCGAGTGTCAGCGACAGCAACTCGCAGAGATCCGGTTCGTCGTCGACGATCAGGGCCCTGGGATTCGCCGCGCCGGCCATGTTCAGAACTGCTCCCAGCGTTGCGGGTCCGCGAATACGATGCGGAACACGCTGCCACCGCCGCGGCGCGGCTCGAAGACCAGCAGCGCGCCGTTGCACTGGGCGAGTTCGCGCGCGATGAAGAGCCCGAGTCCCGTGCCACTGGCGCGCGAGGTGAAAAAGGGCTCGAAGATCCGCTCGGCCGCGGCTGCCTCGATGCCCGGGCCGCGGTCCAGTACCTCGAGGAACGGACGGTTGCTGCCGGCCAGCCGGTCCGCGCGCAGCTCGATGGGGTCGCCGGCCGCGCCGGCCGCATAGCGGAAGGCATTTTCACAGAGGTTCCACAGGATCTGGCGCAGGTGCGAGGGATCGACGCGGACCTCGAGTTCCGGGTCGGGCAGTGCCACGACGAGCTGCTCGGCCCGATGGCCCCCGGTGATCAGGAATTCCTGAACGAAATCGTGGAGCCACTCGCCGAGTGGCATGCGCTCGGGTCGCGTGGTCTCGCGGCGTGCCAGCTGCTGGATATTGCCGATGATCGTGGTGACCCTCTCGGCGTTGGTCCGGATGATGGCCGTCAGGCGCCGGTCCGGGTCCGGCAGCTGCGCGTCCTCGCCGAGCAGCTGGGCCGCGTGGCTGATCGCGCCGATCGGGTTGCGGATCTCGTGGGCAATACTCGCCGAGAGCCGCCCGAGTGCGGCGAGCCGGGTCTGCTGGATGCGGTCGTCGAGGGCCGTGCGGTCCTCGAGGAATATCAGCACCGGCGCCGGCTGGGCCTGGCCGAGCGGGGCGAAATGCGGGCGGATTTCCCGCAGGCCATCCGCGGCCAGCAGGCTGCCACCGGTCGTATCCAGGTCGGGCGGGCCCTGGCGCCACATCGCGAGCAGGTACAGCAGTCGCGGCGAGACCTCGCCAAGCAGCGCGTTCGGGGTGGCCTCGGCGCCGAGGATCTGCCGGGCCGACTCGTTCATCAGCCGGATCCGGTCGCTCTCGTCGACGACGACGAGGCTCTCGCGCAGCCGTTCGACGACATACTGGGAGAGCTCCGCAAGGTTGGCGAGGTCGATGTCGCGCTGGCGGACCAGCGCCTCGGTCTCGCGCAGGCGTCCGGCGAGTGGCGCCGCGGCGAGTGCAGCGACGAAGAGCACGGCGCCGAGCAGGCCGGCCTGGGTCAGGTCCGAGAATTCGGCGAGGCCGACCAGCGCCAGCAGCAGCTGTTGTCCCAGCACCATCAATGCGGTGATGGCAGCGATGGTCGCTGCCGTCCTGACCGGCAGCAGCACGCTGACGGCCGCGACCGGCAGGATCAGCAGCAGGCCGACGCCGCTGGCGGCCCCGGCGCTCGCGATCAGCAGCAGCGTGACCGCCAGCACGTCGCAGCCGATGTGCAGGAAGGCCTGCCCGCGCAGGCTCGGCCAGCGCCGCTTCAGCAGCAGGATGCACAGCACGCCGGTCGCGAACCAGGCCGTCAGCGTGTAGTAATAAGCCGCTGGAAACGCCGAGCCCGGCGCGAAGCTCCGCCCAGCGAGTGCCGCGACCACCGAGAGCATCGGCGGCACGACCAGGCGATAGAGATTCAGCAGGCTGAGCACTCGCCACGCGAGTTCCGGATCGCCCGCTGCCTGCTCGGATTCCCGACGGATTTTCACGGGGCGTCACTCTAGCACGCAGGCTGGCAAGTGCTGCCGGGACCATTCGCGATTGCGACGCGGTTCCTGCTGGACGCTACAATGGCGCCCCATGAATCTCCACGAATATCAGGCCAAGGCCCTCTTTGCCGAATACGGGATCCCGGTGCCGCCCGGGCGGGTAGCGACGACTGCGGCGGAGGCGCAGGCAGCGACTGCGGCCCTGCCCGGCGGGGTCTGGGTCGTCAAGGCCCAGGTCCATGCGGGCGGCCGCGGCAAGGCTGGCGGCGTGCGCCTGTGCCGTTCGCCGGAAGCGGTGGCCGAGGCTGCCGCGGCAATGCTCGGACAGCGCCTGGTGACGAAGCAGACCGGCGCGGCGGGCCTGCCGATCCACCAGGTCTATGTCGAGGCCGGCAGCGCGATCGCGCGGGAGATCTATCTCAGCGTGCTGCTGAACCGCGATCGCGGCCGCGTCGCCTTCGTCGCCTCGGCCGCCGGGGGCATGGACATCGAGGAGGTCGCGGCGACTGAGCCGGAGAAGATCCTGCGCGTGGACGTCGATCCCGCGGCGGGGCTGCAGCCCTACCAGTGCCGCCGCCTGGCCTTCGGGCTCGGCCTCGAGGGCGGCCAGATCGCGCAGTTCGAGCGCATCGCCCGCGCGCTGTACCGCCTGTACCTCGAGCGGGACCTCAGCCTCGTCGAAATCAACCCGCTGATCGTGACCCGGGCCGGCGAGCTCGTCGCACTCGACGCCAAGATCAACGTCGAGGCCAATGCGCTGTACCGGCAGCAGGCACTGGCGAAGCTGCGCGATGAATCCCAGGAGGATGCGCACGAACTCGAGGCTTCGCGCCACGACCTCAACTACGTATCGCTGGACGGCAACATCGCCTGCATGGTCAATGGTGCGGGCCTGGCAATGGCGACGATGGACCTGATCCAGCTGCATGGTGGCGCACCGGCCAATTTCCTCGACGTGGGTGGCACGGCGACCGCGGAACGGGTGACTGCCGCGTTCCGGCTGGTGCTGTCGAACGAGCGCGTGCGCGCCGTGCTGGTCAACATTTTCGGCGGCATCGTCCGCTGCGACGTCATTGCGGAGGGCATCGTGCAGGCGGTGCAGCAGGTTGGAGTGAAAGTGCCAGTGATCGTGCGGCTCGAGGGCACCAACGCGGAGCAGGCGCGCAGTGCGCTCGCCGCCAGCGGGCTGGCGATCACCGCCGCCCGGGACCTGACCGATGCGGCGACCAAGGCGGTCGCGCTCGCGGGCGGCGCGCGGGTGCCGGCATGAGCATCCTCGTCAACCGCGAGAGCCGCGTGATCTGCCAGGGATTCACCGGGCGGCAGGGCACCTTCCACGCCGAGCAGGCCATTGTCTACGGCACCCGGCTGGTCGGCGGCGTCACGCCCGGGCGCGGGGGCAGTGCGCATCTCGGCCTGCCGGTGTTCGACACCGTGCACGACGCGGTAGCGCGGACCGGCGCCGACGTCAGCATGATCTACGTGCCGGCGGCGCATGCGGCCGACGCGATCCTCGAGGCCGCCGACGCCGGGATCGCGCTGATTGTCTGCATCACCGAGGGCATCCCGGTCAGCGACATGGTCAAGGTCAAGGCCGCGCTCGCCGGGCTGGACTGCCGGCTGGTCGGACCGAACTGTCCGGGCGTCATCACCCCCGGCGAATGCAAGGTCGGCATCATGCCGGGCTTCATCCACCGCCCGGGCCGCATCGGCATCGTCTCGCGCTCGGGCACCCTGACCTACGAGGCGGTATTCCAGACGACCAACCTCGGCCTCGGCCAGAGCAGTTGTGTCGGCATCGGCGGCGATCCGGTACGTGGCATGAACTTCGTGGACGTGCTGGCGCTGTTCGAACAGGATCCGGCCACCGAGGGCATCGTGATGGTCGGCGAGATCGGCGGCAGCGACGAGGAGGCCGCCGCGGCCTTCATCCGCGATCACGTGACCAAGCCGGTCGTGGCCTACATCGCCGGCGTCACCGCGCCGCCGGGCAAGCGCATGGGACATGCCGGCGCGGTGATCGCCGGTGGCAAGGGCACCGCCGCGGACAAGTTCGCGGCCCTCGAGGCGGCCGGGGTGCGCACGGTGCGCTCGCCCGCCGAGCTTGGCAGCGGCATGCAGGCCGCGCTCGGCTGAGCGGCCGCCGCATGGCAGCGGCGTTGCGGATTGCGCTGGCGCAGCTTGACCCGACCGTCGGCGATGCGCCCGGCAACGCCCGTCGCGTGATCGAGTGCATCGCGGCAGCCCGCGCCCGCGGCGCGGGGCTCGTCGTGCTGCCGGAACTGGTGCTGTCCGGCTATCCGCCCGAGGACCTGCTGTTCCATCGCGGTTTCCGCCGCCGCGTCGAGGCGGCGCTCGCGAGCGTTACCGCCGCAGCCACCGGCATCGACGTGCTGCTCGGCTACCCGGAGTACGCGGACGGCACGATCTACAACAGCGCGGCCTGGCTGCGCGACGGGGCGGTGCTGGCCAGCTATCGCAAGCAGGCGTTGCCGAACTACCAGGTGTTCGACGAGAAGCGCTACTTCACGGCGGGCAGCGGGCCGCTGGTCATTACGGCCGGCGCGGTCCCGGTTGCGCCGCTGATCTGCGAGGACGTCTGGAAGCCAGGGCCAGCCGCCGCCGCGCGCGCGGCCGGGGCGGCGCTTGGCGTCGTGCTGAACGCCTCGCCCTATGAGCAGCTCAAGCAGCGCCGGCGTGAGGCCGAGCTTGGACGGCGCGCGCGCGAGACCGGCATGCCCTTCGTCTACGTGAACCTGGTCGGCGGGCAGGACGAGCTGGTCTTCGATGGACGCTCCTTCGTCGTGGATGCCGCCGGTACGGTCGTGCACCGGGCCCCGGCCTTCGCCGAGTCGCTGGACTGTCTCGACTTCAGCGACGGTCCGGCCGGGCCCGGGCCGGCGGGCGGCACGCTCGCGGCGGCCCTCGATCCGGACGAGAGTGTCTATCGCGCGATCGTCACCGGCGTGCGGGATTACGTCGGCAAGCACGATTTTCCGGGCGTCGTGATCGGGCTGTCCGGCGGCATCGATTCAGCGCTGGTACTCGCGCTCGCGGTGGACGCGCTCGGTGCCGGGCGCGTCCACGCGGTGATGCTGCCCTCGCGCTACACCTCGACGATGTCGCGCGAGGACGCCGCGGCGATGGCGCAGGGTCTCGGCGTGCGCTATTCGGTGATCCCGATCGAGGGCATGTTCGAGGCGACGCTTGCGGCGCTGGCCGCGGAATTCGCCGGCCGGCCGCCGGATTCGACCGAGGAGAACATCCAGGCGCGCTGTCGCGGCATGGTGCTGATGGCGATCTCGAACAAGACCGGCCTGATGCTGCTGACGACCGGCAACAAGAGCGAGATGGCGGTCGGCTACGCGACCCTGTACGGCGACATGGCTGGCGGCTACGCGCCGATCAAGGACTGCAGCAAGACGCTGGTCTATCGCCTGGCGCGCTGGCGCAACGCGCGCGGGGCCGTGATCCCGCAGCGCGTGATCGAGCGTCCGCCCAGCGCGGAGCTGCGCGACAACCAGCTGGATTCCGACAGCCTGCCGGCCTACGCGATACTGGATCCGATTCTCGAGGCCTTCATCGAGGACGACCTCTCGGTCGACGAGATCGTCGCCCAGGGCTTCGAGCGAGCCACGGTCGTGCGGGTCCTCGAACTGGTGAAGCGCAACGAATACAAGCGGCGCCAGGCGCCGCCGGGCGTGCGCGTGAGCCGCCGCGCCTTCGGCCGCGATTGGCGCTATCCGATCACTTCAGGATACCGGCCGTAGAAAAGGGGACAGTCCCCTTTTCTAGTTGAACGGCCACCAGTCCCGGCCGCTGCGGGTGCGGGCCGGGGCCTCGGGGTAGTTGAGCGCATGTACGGCGCGCGAGCGCTCGGCGAGCTCGCCCAGGCCGAGACCCTCATAAGCCGCCGCCATGATCTCCAGCGCCGGCCGGATGGCCGGGGCGCCGTCGTAGTTCTCGATGCAGAAGCGCGCGCGCGCGAGCGCCGCGACCCAGGCCTTGCGCTTCAGGTAGTAGCCGGCGACGTGCACCTCGTAGTCCGCCAGCCGGTTGCGCAGGAAGATCATCCGCGCGCGCGCATCGTGGGCGTAGGGGCTGTCCGGATACCGTTCGACCAGCATGGCGAAGGACTGGAAGGAACTGCGTGCATCCTGTGGCGGGCGCTCGGTCAGGTCGGCGCGGAACCAGCGCTCGAGGAAATTGGCCGAGCGTTCGAAGTGCACCAGGCCCTTGATGTACCAGGCATAGTCGACCCGCGGATGCGCCGGATTCTCGCGGATGAACTGGTCGGCCGAATCGATCGCGGATTCCGGCTGCCGGGACTTGTAGTAGGCGTACAGGATGTCGAGCCGCGCCTGCCGGGCGAAGTCGCTGAACGGGTAGCGGGCCTCGAGCGCCTCGTAATAGCGGACGGCGTTGCGGTGGTCGCCCGACATCAGCGTGCGATGCGCGCGTTCGTAGAGCTTTTCCGGCGCCAGCTGTTCGGCGGCGCGGTCGCGCCCGCCGCAGGCGGTCATCGCCAGGGCGCAGCATGCGAGGAGAAGCGTGCGCGCCAGATGGTTGGTTCGCTGCAAAGGACTGGACCCCGGCTGTTGGACCATCGCAGTATACCGGCAAAGACCCGGGCCGAGCCGCATGAGTTCCACGCGCATCCAGCATGTCCTGCACCTGCCGGCGACCGCCGCCGGGCGCCGTCTCGACCAGGCGCTGGCCGCGGCCCTGCCGCAGCACTCGCGCTCGCGCCTGCGGCGCTGGATCGATGATGGCCAGATCCTCGTGGACGGCCGGGTGCCGCGGCCGCGTGATGCCGTCGTGGGTGGTGAACTGGTGCGGGTGGACGCGCCGGTCGAGGACGCGGTTGAGCCATTGCCCCAGGAAATCCCGCTCACCGTGCGCTGGCAGGATCGGGAGCTGCTGGTGATCGACAAGCCGGCGGGGCTGGTCGTGCACCCAGGGGCCGGCAACCCGGACCGCACGCTGCAGAATGCGCTGCTGGCGCGGGATCCGGCACTCGGGCAGCTGCCGCGCGCCGGGATCATACATCGGCTCGACAAGGACACCTCCGGCCTGCTGCTGGTGGCCCGTACCGAGCCGGCGCGGATGCACCTGACCGCAGCGCTGGCGGAGCGCGCGATCCACCGTGAGTACCAGGCCATCTGCATCGGCACGATGACCGCCGGGGGCACGATCGATGCGCCGATCGAGCGCCACCCGGTGGACCGGCTGCGCATGAGCGTGCGCGCCGATGGCCGGCCCGCGGTCACCCATTACCGGGTCATCGAGCGCTTCCGCGGCCATACCTGGCTGCGCGTCATGCTGGAGACCGGCCGCACGCACCAGATCCGGCTGCACCTGTCGCATGCGGGTTATCCGCTGGTCGGCGATCCGGTGTATGGCCGCCGGCTGCGGCTGCCACCGGGGTCCACGCCGCGCCTGCAGGCGACGCTGCGCGGCTTTCGGCGCCAGGCCCTGCATGCGGCGAAGCTGGCCTTCCCGCATCCGCTGGATGGCCGCATGATCGAGGTTGAGTCGCCGCTGCCGGAGGATTTCGCGGAGCTGCTGGACGCCCTGCGGGAGGATCTCAACCGGGCCGGATCGGTGCGATGACAGGCGAACTGCGGTACCTGTGGCCAGAATGGCCGGTACCCCCCGGGGTCCGGGCGGTCGTCACGACGCGTGCCGGCGGCGCGAGCCGTGGCAGTTGGGCCAGCCTCAACCTGGCCGATCACGTCGGCGACGATCCGGACGCGGTGGCCGGGAACCGCCGGCGGATCCGCGCTGCGCTTGCGCTGCCATCAGAGCCCTGCTGGCTGCGTCAGGTCCACGGCACGGTGGTGGCCATCGCCGGAGAGCAGGAGCAGCCAGCGGCCGATGCCTCGGTGACCCTGGAGCCCGGCCGGGTCTGTGCCGTGCTGACCGCCGACTGCCTGCCGGTGTTCTTCGCGGGTCGGGCCGGCGACCGGGTGGGCGTCGCCCACGCGGGCTGGCGCGGCCTGGCTGACGGCGTGCTGGAGGCCACCGTACGGACTCTCGGCGGCGACCCGGGTGGTCTCGTCGCCTGGCTCGGGCCGGCGATCGGGCCGCAGTCCTTCGAAGTCGGACCCGAGGTGCGCGAGGCCTTCGTCGCGGTGGATCCCGCCGCGGCGGCCGAGTGCCGGCCGCAGGGACCGGACCGCTGGCTGGTCGATCTCTATGGCCTGGCCCGGCGGCGGCTGGCAGCCTGCGGCGTCACCGCGGTCTCCGGAGGGGGACTCTGTACCTACCGGGACCGGCAGCGCTTCTATTCCTACCGCCGTGACCAGACCACCGGCCGCATGGCCTCGCTGATCTGGATGGAATGAGCGCCGGGACCGTGGTGTAGGCTGTCGCGATGTCCACCCTGGCGCTGCTCCTGGTCCTGACCGCTGGTGGCGGGGTGCTGAGTGCCCTGCTGGCCGGCGGCTTCCTGCTGCTGCCCGAGTCGCGCCGCGACCAGCTGGTGCCGCACCTGATCAGTTTCGCGACCGGTGCGCTGCTCGGCGCCGCGCTGCTCGCGCTGCTGCCGCATGCGATCGCCGGTGCGGGTCCCGAGGGCACGCACGGGATCGGAATTGCGCTGGCGGCCGGCATCATCGTCTTCTTCGTGCTCGAGAAGCTGGTGCTCTGGCGGCACTGCCACGCCGACCCCTGCGAGGCGCATGCGCCGACCGACCAGCACCGCGCGCGCGCGTCGGCCCACCTGATCCTGTGGGGCGACGCCTTCCACAATGCGCTCGACGGCGTGCTGATCGCGGCGGCCTTCCTGACCGACCCGCATCTCGGCGTGGTCACCGCGATTGCGGTATTCACCCACGAGATCCCGCAGGAGATTGGAGACCTGGCCATCCTGCTGCACGGCGGCATGGGGCGGCGGCGGGCGCTGGTCCTCAACATCCTGGTCAGCCTGAGCTCGGTACTCGGTGCGGTCGTGGCCTGGTTCCTGCTGGCTGCGGCCCTCGAGGTGCTGCCCTATGCACTGGCGATCGCGGCCGCGAGCTTCCTGTACATCGCGGTCGCCGACCTGATCCCCGGCCTGCACCGGCGCGTGGACGCGCGGACCTCCGTCGAACAGGTCGTGCTGATTGCCCTCGGCATCCTGGTGATCGCGGGCTCGCACGCCTTCGCGCATTGAATTCCGGCCCTGCCGGCCTCATCGAACGGGCATTGCCCAACCCGGGAGCCGATTCATGCGCATGGACCGTCTGACTTCGAAGTTCCAGATGGCTCTGGCCGATGCCCAGTCACTGGCCGTCGGCCGCGACCACCAGGTCATCGAGCCGCTGCACCTGATGCTGGCCCTGGTCGACCAGCAGGGCGGCACCGTGCGCCCGCTGCTCGACAAGTCCGGCGTCAACGTCAACCTGCTGCGCTCGCGGCTGCTGCAGCAGATCGACCGGCTGCCGACCGTCAGTGGCACGCCCGGCGAGGTGCACCTCGGCAACGACCTCGGGCGCCTGCTGAACGTCACCGACAAACTCGCGCAGCAGCGCGGTGACCAGTACATTTCGAGCGAGCTCTTCGTGCTCGCCGCGGTCGAGGACCGCGGCGCACTGGGCAGCGCATTGCGCGACAGTGGTGCGGTGAAGGGTGCGCTCGACCAGGCCATCGGCGAGCTGCGCGGCGGCGAGAAGATCGAGGACCCGAATGCCGAGGAACAGCGTGGCGCGCTCGAGAAGTTCACGCTGGACCTGACCGCGCGGGCGAGCTCCGGCAAGCTCGATCCGGTGATCGGCCGCGACGACGAGATCCGCCGCACGATCCAGGTACTGCAGCGCCGGACCAAGAACAACCCGGTGCTGATCGGCGAGCCCGGCGTTGGCAAGACCGCGATCGTCGAGGGCCTGGCCCAGCGCATCGTCAACAACGAGGTGCCCGAGGGCCTGCGCAACAAGCGCATTCTCGCGCTCGACATGGGCGCGCTGATCGCCGGGACCAAGTTCCGGGGCGAGTTCGAAGAGCGGCTCAAGGGGGTGCTCAACGATCTCGCCAAGCAGGAGGGCCGGGTCATCCTGTTCATCGACGAGCTGCACACGATGGTCGGGGCCGGCAAGGCCGAGGGCTCGATGGATGCCGGCAACATGCTGAAGCCGGCGCTGGCCCGCGGCGAGCTGCACTGCGTCGGCGCGACCACGCTCGACGAATACCGCAAGTACGTCGAGAAAGACGCCGCCCTCGAGCGGCGCTTCCAGAAGGTACTGGTCGCGGAACCCTCGGTCGAGGACACGATCGCCATCCTGCGCGGCCTGAAGGAGCGCTATGAAGTCCACCACAAGGTGGACATCACCGATCCGGCCATCGTCGCGGCCGCGACCCTCTCGCATCGGTATATCTCCGACCGGCAGCTGCCCGACAAGGCGATCGACCTGATCGACGAGGCGGCCTCGCGGATCCGCATGGAGATGGATTCGAAGCCCGAGTCCCTCGATCGGCTCGACCGCCGCATCATCCAGCTCAAGATCGAGCGCGAGGCGCTCGGCAAGGAAACCGACGAGGCCTCCCGCAAGCGCCTCGAGCAGCTGCAGGAGTCGCTGGCCGAGCTCGAGCGGCAGTACGCCGACCTCGATGAGGTCTGGAAGGCCGAGAAGGCGACCGCCTCGGGCGCCGCGCACATCAAGGAGGAGCTTGAGCGGGCGCGGCTGGATCTCGAGGCCGCGCGTCGCGCCCAGGACCTGACCCGCATGTCCGAGTTGCAGTACGGCAGGCTGCCGGAGCTCGAGAAGCGGCTCGCTGCCGCGCATGCGGCCGAGGGGCAGCAGCCCCAGCTCGTGCGCAACAAGGTCGGACAGGAGGAGATCGCCGAGGTCGTGTCCAAGTGGACCGGCATCCCGGTGTCCAAGATGCTGGAGGGCGAGCGCGACAAGCTGCTGCAGATGGAGCAGGCGCTCGCCAGACGCGTGGTCGGCCAGCACGAGGCCGTGCGCGCCGTCGCCGATGCGATCCGGCGCTCGCGTGCCGGACTCTCCGACCCGAACCGGCCGAACGGCTCGTTCCTGTTCCTCGGGCCGACCGGGGTTGGCAAGACCGAGCTGTGCAAGGCACTGGCCGAATTCCTGTTCGACACCGAGGAGGCGATGGTCCGCATCGACATGTCCGAGTTCATGGAGAAGCACTCGGTCGCGCGGATGATCGGCGCACCCCCGGGCTATGTCGGCTACGAGGAGGGCGGCTACCTGACCGAGGCGGTGCGCCGCCGCCCCTATACCGTGATCCTGCTCGACGAGATCGAGAAAGCCCACCCGGACGTGTTCAACGTGCTGCTGCAGGTGCTCGACGACGGCCGGCTGACGGACGGGCAGGGCCGTACGGTCGATTTCCGCAACTGCGTCGTGATCATGACCTCGAATCTCGGGTCCCAGGTGATCCAGGAACTCGCCGGCGAGGAGAACTACCAGAAGATGAAGTCGGCGGTGCTCGAGATTGTCAGTCAGCACTTCCGCCCCGAATTCGTCAACCGGGTGGACGAGATCGTCGTGTTCCATCCGCTGGCGCGCGAGCACATCCGCAGGATCGTCGGCATCCAGGTGTCCTGGCTCGCACGACGCCTGGCCGAGCGCGACATCGGCCTCGATATCGACGAGGCGGCACAGGACCTGCTCGGGGAGGCGGGGTTCGACCCGGTCTACGGCGCGCGGCCCCTCAAGCGCGCGATCCAGCAGCAGCTCGAGAACCCGCTGGCGCAGCGGATCCTGGCCGGTGAATTCGGACCAGACGACACGATTCACGTAACGGTGCAATCCGGCGAGCTGGTTATGCGAAAATAGCCGCATGCCGTTCTACGAATACCAGTGCTCGGGTTGCGGGCACCACCATGAGGAATTGCAGAAGGTTTCTGCCCGGCCATTGCGCAAGTGCCCGGGCTGCGGGCGCAATACCCTGCGCCGGCTGGTTTCAGCACCGGTATTCCGGCTGAAGGGCAGCGGCTGGTACGAGACCGACTTCAAGGCTGGCGAGGAGCGCAAGCGCAATCTGGCCGGCGACAAGGAGCCCGCGGCCGAACCCGCGAAGGAACCGGCTGCGACCGCCGCCAAGCCGGCCGACACGGCGACTCCGGCGAAACCTGCCGAAGCAGCCAAGCCAGCCGCCGCCAGCCCGACACCGGCCGCCAAGCGGCCTACGCGCAGCCGGGCAGCGGCGCGCCGCCGCCCGCGCCGGTAGCTCCGTGTCCGGCGCTGAACCTGCAGAAGGCCCGAGCGTGGTGACCTGGGCCCAGCGGCTGCGGCGTTACCTGATCGCCGGCCTGCTGGTCTGGATTCCGATCTTCGTGACCGTTTTCGTAGTACAGACCCTCGTGGGCCTGATGGACCGCACGCTGCTGCTGGTGCCGGAGCGCTGGCGGCCGGAGGCGCTGCTCGGTTTCGGGATCCCGGGACTCGGACTGCTGCTGGCGCTTGTCGTGTTGATCACGACGGGCCTTGCCGCGACCAATCTTGCCGGCCGCCGGCTGCTGCGGTGGTCGGAGGATCTGGTTCAGCGCATCCCGTTCGTGCGCGCGATCTATGGCGGCACCAAGACCTTTACCGAGACCGTGCTGTCCGACAAGGGGAATGCATTCAAGCGCGTGCTGCTGGTCCAGTATCCGCGCCACGGCATGTGGGTGCTTGGCTTCCAGACCGGCAACGCGAACCCGGAGCCCAGCCATCGCACCGGGCAGGATCTGGTTGCGGTCTTCGTGCCGACGACGCCCAACCCGACCAGCGGCTTCATCATCATGGTTCCGCGCGAGGACGCCATCGTGCTCGAGATGAGCGTGGACGAGGCGATGCGCGTGATCCTGACTCTCGGGGTCGTGACCCCGGCCTGGAGCCCGGAAATGGGCTTGCCGCTGGTCAGCCCGGAAACGTAGCAGCGCGAGCCTGGTCCATGCGTACTCATTACTGCGGCGAAGTCAGCGAGTCCCTGAGCGGTGCGACCATCGAGGTCGCCGGCTGGGTGCACCGGCGCCGGGATCATGGCGGCGTGATCTTCGTGGACCTGCGCGACCGCGCCGGCCTGTTGCAGGTCGTTTTCGACCCGGACACGCCCGAGGCCTTCGGGCTGGCCGAGCACCTGGGGCGCGAGTACTGCATCCAGGTGCGTGGGCGGGTGCGGCCGCGGCCGGCCGGTACCGCGAACTCCCACCTCGCCTCGGGGCAGGTCGAGCTGCTCGCCCTGGAACTCGTGGTCCTGAACCCGTCGGCGACGCCGCCGTTCACGCTGGACGAGGAAGCGAACGAGGAGCTGCGCCTGCGCTACCGCTACCTCGACCTGCGGCGCGAGCTCATGCAGAAGCGCCTGCGCCAGCGCCATGCCATCACCCGGGCGATGCGCGAGTACCTCGATGGCCACGGCTTCGTGGACATCGAGACGCCGATGCTGACCAAGGCGACGCCCGAGGGCGCGCGCGACTACCTGGTCCCGTCGCGCACCCATCCCGGCAAGTTCTTCGCGTTGCCGCAGTCACCGCAGATCTTCAAGCAGCTGCTGATGATGAGTGGCTTCGACCGCTACTACCAGATCGTGCGCTGCTTCCGTGACGAGGACCTGCGGGCCGACCGGCAGCCGGAATTCACGCAACTCGACATCGAGACTTCGTTCCTCGGGCAGGAGGAGCTGATGGCGCTGATGGAGGGCCTGGTCCGGCAGGTCTTCCGCCAGGTGCTCGGCGAGGAGTTGCCGGACCCGTTCCCGCGCCTGAGCTACGCCGAGGCGCTGCGGCGCTACGGCTCCGACAAGCCGGACCTGCGCGTCCCGCTGGAATTTGCCGACGTCGGTGACCTCGTGCGCGATTGTGAGTTCAAGGTGTTCGCGGCACCCGCTGCCGATCCGGCCGGGCGCGTCGCGGCGCTGCGCGTCCCTGGCGGTGGCTCGCTGACGCGCCGGCAGATTGACGAGTACGCGGCCCTCGCCGGCCGGCATGGCGCGCGTGGCCTCGCCTGGGTCAAGGTCAACGACCTGAAGGCCGGGCGCGAGGGCCTGCAGTCGCCGATCCTGAAGTTCCTGAGTGATGCGGCCATCGCCGGCATCCTCGGCCGCACGCAGGCCGCGGACGGCGACCTGATCTTCTTCGGCGCGGACAAGGCGAGCACCGTCAACGATGCGCTCGGCGCGCTGCGCCTGCAGCTTGGCCGCGACCTCGGCATCGTTGCGGCCGGCTGGCGGCCGCTGTGGGTGGTCGATTTCCCGATGTTCGAGTGGGATGCGGGGGAGCGGCGCTGGCTGGCGATGCACCATCCGTTCACGTCGCCGGTGGATCCCGATCCTGCCGCGCTCGTCGCCGATCCGGGCGCCGGGCTCGCGCGTGCCTACGACCTGGTGCTGAACGGCTCCGAGGTCGGCGGCGGTTCGATCCGCATCCATCGCGAGGACCTGCAGAGCACGGTATTCGAACTGCTGGGCATCGAGGCCGGGGAGGCCCGGGAGAAGTTCGGTTTCCTGCTCGAGGCGCTGCGCTACGGGGCGCCACCGCACGGCGGTATCGCCTTCGGGCTGGACCGCCTCGCCATGCTGATGAGCGGCGCCGACAGCATCCGCGACGTGATCGCCTTTCCGAAGACGCAGTCGGCCTGGTGCCCGCTGACCGATGCGCCAGCGCCGGCCGGGGCGGCGCAGCTCGCCGAGCTGCACATTCGCGTGAAGCTGCTGGCTCCGCCCGGGGAGTGACTGTTGGCCGCCCGGGGGATCCCGGTCATCGTCGTGCACGGCCTGTGGATGAGCGGGCTGGAAACCTTCACCTTGCGCGGCCGGCTCGCACGGGCCGGCTTCGTACCGCGCCTGTTCCGCTATCCGTCGACGCGCGCCAGCCTCGGTGAGGCGGCAGCCGCGCTCGCCGAGGAGCTGCGCGGCTTCGGCGCCGGCCCGGCGCATCTGCTCGGTCACAGCCTGGGCGGCCTCGTGATCCTCGCGGCCTTCGAGCGGGAAAGACGGCTGCCGGACGGGCGGGTCGTGCTGCTCGGCTCGCCGGTGCGTGGCTCGCGCGCCGCACGCGCGGTCGCGTCCTGGGCAGTCGGCCCGCAGCTGCTCGGCAGTCTCGCCACGAACGAACTGACGCGGGAGCGCCAGCCGGTGTGGCGCGGGCCACAGCAGCTCGGTGTCATCGCCGGTTCCCGCTCGGTCGGCATGGGCCGGATGCTCGCCGAGCTGCCGGTACCGAACGACGGCACGGTGGCAGTCGACGAGACCGGTATCCCGGGGCTGCAGGACCAGGCCGTCTTCGATGTCAGCCACCTCGGCATGTTGCTGTCGGCGGAGGTCGCCGGCGCGGTCATCCGGTTCCTCGATTCCGGGCACCTCTGAACTGGGCAACGTCCCTTTTTCAGAGCTGCGATTTCAGCTCGTAGAGCGCCTGCAGTGCTTCGCGCGGCGTCAGCCGGTCCGGGTCGAGCGCGCGCAGCAGTTCGAGCGCGGCCTCCGGCCGCGCCGCCGGTGTGAGGGGCAGGGCGGCCTGCGGGTCATCCGCCGCAACGGCCGGTTGCCGGCGCTCCAGCTTTTCCAGGGCCAGCCGCGCGCTCGCAATGACCTCGCGCGGTACGCCGGCCTTCTGTGCCACCTGCAGGCCATAGCTGCGGCTCGCGGGGCCGGGCCGTACGGCGTGCAGGAACACGATGCCATCGTGGTGCTCGGCGGCGTCGAGATGCACGTTGTCGACCTCGGGCAATTCGGTCGCGAGCGTGGTCAGCTCGAAGTAGTGGGTCGCGAACAGCGTGAACGCGCGCAGGCGGCGCGCGATGTGGCTGGCGCAGGCCTGTGCGAGTGCGAGGCCATCGTAGGTGCTGGTGCCGCGGCCGATCTCGTCCATCAGCACGAGGCTGCGCTCGGTGGCGGAATTGAGGATCACCGCGGCCTCGGTCATCTCGACCATGAACGTGGAGCGCCCGCCGGCGAGGTCGTCGGAGGCGCCGATGCGGGTGAAGATGCGGTCGAAGGGGCCGATCACTGCGCGTGCGGCCGGCACGAAGCTGCCGATCGAGGCGAGCACGAGGATCAGCGCTGCCTGGCGCATGTACGTGGACTTGCCGCCCATGTTCGGGCCGGTGATGACCAGCATGCGCCGGCCGTCGCGCAGCTCGAGATCGTTCGGGACGAAGGGCTCGTCGAGGACGCGCTCGACCACCGGGTGGCGGCCGGCCTCGATCATCAGGCCCGGCTCGTCGCCGAGCTCGGGCTCGACGTAGCCGAGCGTGACCGCGCGCTCGGCGAGGTTGGCGAACACGTCGGTGCTGGCGAGCGCCCCCGCCAGGCGCTGCAAATCCGGCAGCTCCGCAGTCAGGCGATCGAGCAGCGTGTCATAGAGTTCACGCTCGCGCGCCAGTGCGCGGTCGCGCGCGCCGAGCACGCGCTGCTCGAATTCGCGCAGCTCCGGCGTGATGTAGCGCTCGGAGTTCTTGACCGTCTGGCGCCGGTGATACTCCGCGGGCGCGCGCTCGGCCTGGCTGCGCGGCAGCTCGATGTAGTAGCCGTGCACGCGGTTGTAGCCGAGGCGGAGCTGCGCAATGCCCGTCCGCCGGCGCTCGCGTTCCTCGAGCTCGAGCAGGCTGCGGTCACTGCCGGCGGCGAGCGCCCGCAGTTCGTCGAGCAGCGCATCGAAGCCCGCGGCGATGACGCCGCCATCGCGCAGCAGTTGCGGCGGCGAGGCGGCGAGCGCCTGCCCGAGCAGCTGCTGCAGCGCCGGCCGGGGCGCGAGCGCGGCGCCAGCGGCCGCGAGCAGGTCGGACTCGAGGCCAGCCAGTGCCGCGTGCAGTGCCGGCAGCATGCCGAGCGCCTCGCGCAGCATCGCCAGGTCGCGCGGGCGCGCGCTCCGCAGCGCAATACGCGCGAGCACGCGCTCGACGTCGCCTACCGGGCGCAGCAGTTCGTGCAGGGCCGCCGCACGGCTGGCCTCGATCAGCGCGGCGACTGCGCGGTAGCGCTGGTGCAGCACCGGGTGGTCGCGCAGCGGGCGCCCGATCCAGCGCCGCAGTTCGCGTGCGCCCATCGCCGTCGCGGTGTGGTCGATGACGCCGGCGAGCGTGTGTTCGTCGCGGCCGGCCAGGCTGCGATCGAGCTCGAGATTGCGCCGCGTGGCCGGATCCAGCGCCAGGGCCTGGTCGCGCTCCTCGCGCACCAGGCCGGTCAGGTGGGGCAGCGCAGAACGCTGGGTATCGCGCAGGTACTGCAGCAGGGCCCCGGCAGCGCCGAGCGCCGGGCCCAGTTCCTCGCAGCCGAAGCCGGCCAGATCGCGGGTGCCGAATTGCGCGGTCAGCGCGCGCCGCGCCGCGGCCTGCTCGAAGTGCCAGGGCGGACGCTCGCGCAGGCCCGGGCTGCTCCACGCCGGTGCCGCGCCTTCCGGGTGCAGCAGTTCGGCCGGGCGCAGGCGGTCCAGTTCCGCGGCGAGCGCCGCGGCGCCCTCGGCCTCGAGCACGCTGAACCTCCCGGCTGCCAGGTCGATCCAGGCGAGCCCGAAGGCTGCGCCGTCGGTCGTGACGGCGGCGAGCAGCGTCTCCCGGCGTTCCTCGAGCAGCGCATCGTCGGTAATGGTGCCGGGCGTGACGATGCGCACGACCGCGCGCTCGACCGGTCCCTTGCCCTTGCCGACCTCGCCGACCTGCTCGCAGACCGCGACCGACTCCCCGAGCCGCACCAGCCGGGCGAGGTAGGTGTCGAGCTTCTCGACCGGCACGCCGGCCATCGGGATCGGTGCGCCGGCTGATTCGCCGCGCTGGGTGAGCACGATGTCGAGCAGGCGCGCGGCGCGGCGTGCATCGTCGTAGAAGAGTTCGTAGAAGTCGCCCATCCGGTACAGCAGCAGCACATCGGGGTTCCCGGCCTTGATCCGCAGGTACTGCTGCATCATCGGCGTATGCGCGGCCTCGCCCTCGAACAGGGGCCGGGTCGCGGGCGGGGTGGGCGGCAGCGGCGGCATGGCCGGCGAAGTCTAGCAATGATGCCGGCCGCTCACCCGCCGAAGGTGGGGACACGCATTCACTCACTTCCCCTTCTTCCGGGACGCGCGTATCATGTGCAGGGTTGCGTACATATTAAGCGCTGTTATTTTTCCCGCCAGGAGGCCGGCAATGGGAATTTCCGCGAACGACGTTATTCCGCTGTCGCAGGCCCGCGCCAATTTCTCGGAGCTGGCGGAGGAGGTCAAGGCTGGCGCCGAGAAGATCATCACCAGGAACGGCCAGAGCTACGTGGCGCTGATCGACGCGAAGCGACTGGATCATTACCATCGGCTGGAGCGCGAACGCATTCACTTGCTGTTGATCGATGAGGCGGGCAGGGGGATTGATGATGTCGCCGCCCGCCGCGTGAAGGATGCCCGCGGCGTCATTCAGTCCATCAGGCGCCATCGCAGCGCGTAGGACGGTCGGGGTGGTCCCCTTGGCGAGGAAGCCCGCTGCCAGGCTCACCGTCCGGCTCACTGCGAACTTCGAGCGCAATCTCGCTGACATCGAGCGCTATCTGACCGAAGCAGAGGCGCCCCAGGCGTACGACACGCTGCTCGATGAGTTACTGGACACCGTGATTCCGAACCTCGAACGATTTCCCGGTATCGGACGACCGTTCCTGGCGAAAGCAGCTCGCTCTGTCGAAACCACGAACGCTACGGAAGCACTGCGAGCAAAGTTATTGGCGCTGACGCCGGACCCGGAAGCGCTGCGCGAATACATTCTCGACCACTACCTGATGCTGTACGCACAGATCGACGCGAATCTCTATCTGCTGGCGATCAGGCATCACCGCCAACTGTCGTTTGATTTCCAGTCGCACTGGGGGCGACCGCAGTGGTCAAATGTGGCACTGTAGCCACTGGAGCCGGATGGAAATTCCGCCCGGGAATCAGCCAGGGAGTCACCGCAACCCATGAACATCGGCCATCATTGCGAGCGTGGCATCCTCACGCTCTGCTTCGACCGTCCCGAGAAGAAGAACGCCCTGACCACCGCGATGTACGCGGCGCTGAGCCAGCACCTGGCCGCGGCCGAAGCCGACCCCGCTGTGCGGGTCGTCGTGCTCACCGGCGCCGGCGGCAATTTCACCGCCGGCAACGACCTGCGGGACTTCCTGGGCGGCGCCTTTTCCGAGCCCGGCGCGCCGGTCTGGCAGTTCATCAATACCTTTGCGGGATTCACCAAACCGATCGTCGCGGCGGTCGGGGGCTTGGCCATCGGCATCGGCGTGACGATCCTGCTGCACTGCGACCTGGTCTATCTGGCGGACGACGCGCGGCTGTCCACACCCTTCGTGCAGCTCGGCCTGGTACCGGAGTTCGGTTCGAGCGCCCTGTTACCGCGGCTGGCGGGCCATGCGCGTTCCTTCGAGAAGCTGGTGCTCGGGCGGCCGATCACGCCGGCCGAGGCCGTGGCGATGGGGATCGCCAATGCGGTCGTGCCGGTGGAGCGCCTGGCGGCGCAGGCTGCCGAGGCGGCGGCGGCGCTGGCGGCGCTGCCGGCCGGGGCGGTACGCGAATCCCGCCGCCTGCTGCGCGTGGGGCGGGGTGTGCCGATCGTCGAGGTCATGCGCCGGGAGACTGAGGTGTTTGCTGCCCGGCTGGCCACGGCCGAGGCGCGCGAGGCCATCAACGCCCTGCTGGAGAAGCGTGCGCCAGACTTCTCGCGCCTCGGGTGAAGTCGAATGTCCGGGCCGGACGATGCACGGTTGCAGCGACTGGCCGGTCGGGTCGCCCGGCAGTTGCGCCGCGATGGGGCCCGGCTGGTGACGGCCGAGTCCTGCACCGGCGGGTTGCTGGCCAAGTGCCTGACCGACCTGCCGGGCAGCTCGGATTACTTCGATCGCGGCTGGGTCACCTATTCCAACGCGGCCAAGCGCGACCTGCTGGGGGTCGGCGAGCGGCTGCTGGCCCGGAATGGGGCCGTCAGCCGGGCGGTTGCGCTGGCGATGGCGCGCGGGGCGCTGCGGACCCCGGCGGCGACCTGCGCCATCGCGGTGACCGGGATCGCCGGCCCCGGCGGAGCCACGCCTGGCAAGCCCGTCGGGACCGTCTGGATCGCCTGGGGCTGGCGGCAGCGCGGCCGGCTGCGGCTAGTGGCCAGGCGGTTCCGGTTTCGCGGTGACCGGGACGCCATCCGCAGGCGCAGTGTCGCCGCCGCCCTGGAACAGTGCCGGACGCCGCCGGCCGGCGGGGTCACGCGGTGAGCTACCGGGCGGCGCAGGATGGGCCACGCCAAATCGGTGCGAACGCAGGTGTTAATCGCCGCGCGCCCCGCGCCGAAGCTTTGTGAAATAATCGCTCCACGTCAAAAGGAATGACCGCAATGGATGACAATCGCAGGAAGGCGCTCAGTGCAGCGCTGAGCCAGATCGAGAAGCAGTTCGGCAAGGGTTCGGTCATGCGCCTCGGCGAGCACCCGGCCTCGGCCGACATCGAGGTGGTCCCGACCGGTTCGCTCGGCCTCGATGTCGCGCTCGGCATCGGCGGCGTGCCGCGCGGCCGCGTGGTCGAGATCTATGGCCCGGAGGCATCCGGCAAGACCACGCTGACCCTGTCGATCATCGCCCAGGCGCAGAAGCTCGGCGGCGTCGCGGCCTTCGTGGACGCCGAGCACGCGCTCGATCCGGTCTACGCGGAGAAGCTCGGCGTCAACGTCAAGGAACTGCTGATCTCGCAGCCGGACACCGGCGAACAGGCACTCGAGATCACCGACATGCTGGTCCGCTCCGGGGCGGTGGATATCGTCGTGATCGACTCGGTCGCCGCGCTGACGCCGAAGGCCGAGATCGAGGGCGAGATGGGCGAGATGCAGGTCGGCCTGCATGCGCGGCTGATGTCGCAGGCATTGCGCAAGCTCACCGGCAACATCAAGCGCTCGAACACGATCGTGATCTTCATCAATCAGATCCGCATGAAGATCGGCGTGATGTTCGGCAATCCGGAAACGACGACCGGCGGCAACGCGCTCAAGTTCTACGCCTCGCTGCGCCTCGACATCCGGCGCATCGGCGCGCTGAAGAGCGGCGAGGAGGTCATCGGCAACCAGACCCGCGTCAAGGTGGTCAAGAACAAGGTTTCGCCCCCGTTCCGCGAGGCCGAATTCGAGATTCTCTATGGCCAGGGCATCTCGCGCGAGGGTGAGCTGATCGACATGGGCGTGCTGCACGGCCTGATCGAGAAGTCCGGTTCCTGGTATGCCTGCGAGGGCGAGCGCATCGGCCAGGGCAAGGACAATGCCCGCGTCTACCTGCAGCAGCATCCCGACGTGGCCGAGCGGATCGAGGCGGCGCTGCGAGCCAAGCTGCTGCCCCCGCGCCGTCCGGTGGCGGTCCCGGGTGAGGCGGCGGAGGCCTGACCGGGCCGCGGCCGCGGGTCCGGATGATCCGCTGTCGGCGCGGCTCGCGGCGCTCCGACTCCTGAACCGGCGCGACTATGCGATGGCCGAGCTTGAGGCACGGCTCTCGGCGGCGGGCTTCGGGCCGGCGTCGGTGGCCGAGGCGGTGGCGGGGCTGGCCCGGGAACGCCTGGTCGACGACGGCCGCTATGCGGAGCATTTCGTCGCGTATCATGCGGCCCGCGGCCACGGCCCGGTCCTGATCGCCCAACGGCTGCGCGAGGCCGGCGTGAGCGCGGAGCTCATTGCCGGGGCCGTGGATGCGCGCGATCCGGCCTGGCGCCAGCGTTGCGCCGGGGTCCGGCGCCGGCGTTTCGGTGCCGGTCTGCCTGGCGACTGGAAGGAGCGTGCGCGGCAGGCCCGCTTCCTGGCCCAGCGTGGCTTCGCCGCGGACCAGGTGCGCGCGGCGGTGGGTGGCGACGAGGACGGAGACTGATGGCGGATCCCGGGCGGAGTGGCATGACCAGCGCGGCACTGCGTGAGGCGTTCCTGGAGTTCTTCCGGGCGCGCGGGCACGCGATCGTGCCGTCGAGCCCGCTGGTCCCGGGCAATGACCCGACGCTGCTGTTCACCAATGCCGGCATGGTGCAGTTCAAGGACGTGTTCCTCGGTCGCGACCAGCGCGACTACCGGCGTGCGGCCAGTTCCCAGCGCTGCGTTCGCGCTGGCGGCAAGCACAATGACCTCGAGAACGTCGGCTATACGGCGCGCCACCACACCTTCTTCGAGATGCTCGGCAACTTCAGTTTTGGCGACTACTTCAAGCGCGAGGCGATCGGCTACGCCTGGGAGTTCGTGACCGGAACGCTCGGCATTCCCCCGGAGCGGCTGTGGGTCACCGTTTTCCGCGACGACGATGAGGCCGCCGATCTCTGGCTCAACACCATCGGCGTGGACCCGGAGCGGTTCACGCGCCTAGGCGAGCAGTCCAATTTCTGGGCCATGGGCGAGACCGGACCCTGCGGGCCCTGCAGCGAGATCTTCTACGACCATGGCCCCGGCATCGCCGGCGGACCACCGGGCTCGGCCGACGAGGACGGCGATCGCTTCGTCGAGATCTGGAACCTGGTCTTCATGCAGTTCGAGCGCGGGACCGACGGCACGCTGGTGCCGCTGCCGCGCCCTTCGGTGGACACCGGCATGGGCCTCGAACGCACCGCGGCCGTGATGCAGGGCGTGCACTCGAACTACGACGTCGACCTGTTCCAGGGATTGATCACCGCGGCCGCGCAAGCCACGAACCAGCCGGAGCGCGACAATCCGTCGCTGCGCGTGATCGCCGATCATATCCGGGCCTGTTCCTTCCTGATCGTTGACGGCGTGCTGCCGGGCAACGACGGCCGCGGCTACGTGCTGCGCCGGATCATCCGCCGCGCGATCCGCCACGGCTACAAGCTCGGCCAGGAGCAGCCGTTCTTCCACGCGCTGGTACCGGCGCTGGTCGCGCAGATGGGCGAGGCCTACCCGGAGCTGGCGCGGAGCGCGGGGCACGTCAGCCGCGTGCTGCGGCAGGAGGAGGAGCGTTTCGCGGAGACCCTGAGCAAGGGCATGGTGCTGCTCGAGGGGGCCATCGCGCGGCTGACGGGCCCGACGATTCCGGGCGATACGGTCTTCCGTCTCTACGATACCTATGGCTTCCCGGTCGACCTGACGGCCGACATCGCCCGTGAGCGCGGGCTCGCGATTGACCAGGCCGGTTTCGACGCCGCGATGGCGGAGCAGCGTGAACGCGGGCGCGCGGCCAGCCGCTTTGGCGTGGACCTGCGCGGCCAGCCGGTGCTCGACCTGGCGAGTGAGTTCTGTGGCTATGACCGGCTGGTCGCCGAGGGCGCAATCCGCGCGATCCTGCAGGACGGCCGGGAGGTCGCGGCGCTCGCGGCCGGCCAGGAAGCGCAGATCGTGCTCGATTCCTCACCGTTCTATGCGGAATCCGGCGGGCAGGTCGGTGACGTCGGCGTGCTGGAATGCCCGCAGGGCCGCTTCGTCGTCCGGGATACCCGGAAGCTGGGCGAGGCGCAGCTGCATGTCGGCCATCTCGAGTCCGGCATGCTGGCGCCAGGCTTGCAGGTCATGGCGCAGGTCGACGCGGCGACCCGGCAGGCCACCGTGCTCAACCATTCCGCGACGCATCTGCTGCACGCGGCGCTGCGCCGTGTACTCGGCACGCATGTCGCGCAGAAGGGTTCGCTGGTCGCCCCGGACCGTCTGCGCTTCGATTTCTCGCACTTCCAGCCGGTCGCGCCGGCCGAGCTCGCCGAGGTTGAGCGGCTGGTCAACGCCGAGATCCGCCGCAACGTCGCCGCCGAGGTCCGCCTCCTGCCCTACGACGAGGCGGTGAAGTCCGGTGCCATGGCGCTGTTCGGCGAGAAGTACGGTGACGAGGTGCGGGTCTTGCGCCTCGGTGATTTCTCGACCGAACTCTGTGGCGGCACCCACGTCGGGCGCACCGGCGACATCGGGCTGTTCCGGATCACCAGTGAGAGCGGCGTCGCGGCCGGCATCCGGCGCATCGAGGCCGTGACCGGGGAGGGTGCGCTCGCGGCCGTCCGGGAGGCGGATGAGCGCCTGCAGCGGGCCGCGGAGCTGCTGCGCGGCACCCCGGCCGAAGTGGTCGACCGCGTGCAGCAGCTGTCGGAGCGACACAAGAAGCTCGAGCGCGAGCTGGCGGCATTGAAGTCGCGCCTCGCCGCCGGTGGCGGGCAGGATCTCGCCGCTGCGGCGATCGAGGTCCACGGCGCCAGGGTGGTTGCTGCCCGGCTCGAGGGTGCCGATGCCGCGGCGCTGCGCGAGGCCGTGGACCAGCTGAAGAGCCGGCTCGGCAGCGTCATCGCGGTGCTCGGCACCGTGACCCCCGAGGGCAAGGTCGCCCTCGTGGCGGGCGTCACGCCCGACCTCACCGCGAGGATCCGGGCCGGGGATCTCGCCGGCCAGGTGGCTGCGGCGGTCGGCGGCCGCGGCGGCGGCCGGCCGGATTTTGCCCAGGCCGGAGGCAACGATCCAGAGCGGCTGGATGCTGCGCTCGCCGCTGTGGCCGGGCTGGTCGCCGAGCGTCTCTCGGCCGGTTGAAACTCCCGAGCTCCGCGAGCGGTCCCAGGAGTAGATTGGGGCCTCCGGCCAATGGAGAGCCGGTATGTTCACGGTGCCGCTGACTGCCACGCTGCTGCTCGGTCTGGCCCCGGCAGCGGATCCCCCGTTGCTCGAGGAGCTGGCTGTGACGGCGCCGGAGCCGCGTTTCGTGGCACCGACCCGCCGGGACCGCATCGGCCGCATCTGGGCCCCGGTCCAGATCGACGGCCAGGGACCGTTCCGGCTCGTGCTCGACACCGGCGCCAGCCATTCCGCCGTGACCGCGAAAGTTGCCGAGGCACTCGGCATTCCACTGCAGCAACAGGAGATGATGGTCCTGCGCGGCGCAACAGGGTCCGCGACCGTGCCGACGATTCCGGTCGCAAGCCTGGAGTTTGGTGACCTGCTGGTCGAGCCGCGGCGGCTGGCCATCATCCCGGATGCGCTGGGTGGCGCCGAAGGGGTGCTGGGCACTGAGGGACTCGCCGACAAGCGGGTGTTCATCGACTTCCGCGGCGACCGCATCGAGATCCGGCGCTCGCACTCGGAGCGGGCCGCGCAAGGCTTCGTGACCGTCCCGTTCCGGTTCATGCGCGGGCGCCTGCTGGTTGCCGAGGCGAAGATCGGCGGCGTGCCGGTCATGGCCATCATCGATACCGGTGGCCAGGCGACCCTCGGCAACCTCGCGCTGCGCGACGCTTTGCAGCGGCAGGGCCGGCACCGCCAGCCCGTTCCCGATACCATTACCGGAACGACGCTGGACCAGCAGTCCGGGGACCGTGCCGCGACACCGCCAATCGTGATGGGTGACCTCATCGTGCGCAGCTCAGCGATGACCTTCGTCGACCTGGAGATCTTCCGGCACTGGCGGCTCACGCGCGAACCGGCGATGCTGATCGGCATGGACGTACTGGGACTGCTCGAAGTACTGGTCATCGACTATCGCCGGCGCGAGCTCCACATCCGCCTGCCGCGCTCCTGAGTCGCAGCTCCTGTTCCCGTCGATCGCCATCGCTGCCGGCCCTGCATGCTGATCGTCCGCAAGTACGGCGGTACGTCGGTGGGTTCTGCCGCCCGCATCGCCGCGGTGGCCGGCCAGGTCACGGAGTTGGCGGGGCAGGGGCACCAGGTCGCGGTCGTCGTCTCAGCGATGGGCGACACGACCGACCGGCTGCTCGACCTCGCCCGTGAAATTGCACCGACGCCTGATGTGCGCGAGCTCGACGCGCTGCTCGCGACCGGGGAGATGGTGTCGACGGCGCTGCTGGCGATGGCGCTCCGCGCGCGTGGCCAGCCGGCGCGCTCCTGGAATGCACTGCAGCTGCCGATCGAGACCAGCGGCTTCGCGGGGCGAGCCCGGCTCGAACGCATCGGCGTGGCCGGGCTGCGCGAGGATCTCGCGCGGGGCCTCGTGCCGGTCGTCGCCGGATTCCAGGGCCGTGCCGCGAACGGGGATCTCACGACCATCGGCCGCGGCGGCTCGGACACCACCGCGGTCGCACTCGCGGCCGCAATCGGGGCCGACGAATGCCAGATCCTGACCGACGTCGACGGCGTCTATACGACCGATCCGCGGATGGTGCCGCAGGCCCGGCGGCTGGAGCGGGTCAGCTTCGAGGAAATGCTCGAACTCGCCGGCCAGGGTTCGCGCGTCCTGCACCTGCGCTCGGTTGAATGCGCCGCCCGCCATGGGGTCCGCCTGCGGGTACTGTCGAGTTTCACGCCCGGGCCGGGCACCCTGATCTGCAGGGAGGAGTCCACGATGGAAGCACCGCTAGTGTCCGGCATCGCCTTCAATCGCGATGAGGCCGCCATCACCGTCGCCGACGTGCCGGACCGGCCGGGCATGGCGCACGCGCTGCTGGCACCGATCGCAGCCGCCGGCATCGAGATCGACATGATCGTTGTCAATGCGCCGCGGGGCGGGCGCGTGGACCTGACCTTCACCGTGCACCGGGACGACTTCCGCCAGGCGCTGGAGCTCTGCAGCGCCGCCGCCACCGGCTGCGACGGCGCCCGGGTCAGCGGCGATCCACAGGTCGCCAAGCTTGCCATCGTCGGTTCCGGGATGCGCTCCCATGCCGGGGTGGCTGCCACGCTGTTTGCGACGCTGGCCGCCCTGGCCATCAACATCCGCCTGGTCTCGACCTCCGAGATCAAGATCAGCGTGCTGGTCGCGGAGGCCGAGCTCGAGCGCGCAGTGCGGGCGCTGCACCAGGCCTATGGTCTGGATTGATTCCAGCCAGGATTTTTTGCGGCCACGGTGATTTCCTGCCAAAGTGCACCGTCCTGGTTCATACTGCAAAGCGAATTTTGGGCGAGCCAGGGCGGAACGAGAGGGGGCGCCAGGGAATGCTCATACTGACCCGCCGGGTGGGAGAGGCGCTGATGATCGGTGACGAAGTCACCGTCACGGTACTCGGAATCAAGGGCAGCCAGGTCCGGCTGGGCGTCGACGCCCCGCGGACCGTTTCCGTGCACCGTGAAGAGATCTACGAGCGCATTCAGCACGAGCACGAGAAGGACGAACTCGTGCCGAACGGGAACGGCCAGCGACGCGTGAGCGGCCTCGGCTGCTGACCGAGTCGTCGTCGGCCTTTACCGGGCACCGGCCCGGCCAGTATCATTTGCGCCCCTTCCCGGTGGGAAGGCGACCAGGAGAGATGGCCGAGTGGTCGAAGGCGCGCCCCTGCTAAGGGCGTATGGGTCAAAAGCCCATCGAGGGTTCGAATCCCTCTCTCTCCGCCAACTTCAGTACAGACTGCCGGCGGAATACCTGGAATCCCTGAATCTCCGGGTGTTCCGGCGCAGGGTGCAGATTCACTCGTCGTCGAATCCGAGCGCAAACGAAATGGCTGCGGCAGCATCTCTCATTCTTCGCGCCGTCAGCCGCGCGATGCGATCGCCGACATTGCTCCTGGGCACGGTCTGGATGTTGTCGAAGTTCGCCGCGCAGGTATTCGGCAAGCCGTCGTCTCGCGTGAGAATGATTTCTGTCGGGATGTTGCGAATCGTCGACGTGATCGGCGCAATGGTTACGGAGTTCAGCACGGCAATGGCGGAGTTGCGCGTCAGGACCAGTACCGGCCGCTTCCTGTCAGGGGGCTTGAACATGTACCAGCAGACGTCACCTCGATTCACGATGCGCCCCAATCCTGCTCAGTGAGCCAGTCATTGAACTCGCCTGGCGCGACCGGATTGCGCGCGTAGCCCTCGGCATGACGGGCCTGATCCTCGCGAACTCGCTGTCGCCGGATCTCGGCCTCGAGTGCCTGGCGGATGAATGCCGACCGGTTGGTCTTGCGAGCCCGGCTCATCTTGTCGACCAGCTTCAGCAGCCGCTCGTCGATCGTCATCTGAATCGTCTTCATGGCTGTCGAACCGAATGTGGATACATATCCACATATTACTCCACATCCGCGCCTGGCTCTAGCGATCACGGTGGGTATTCTGCTGGTACGATTATCCGGGCGGTCGAGAATGTCCCTGTGAAGCAATCACCTACACCGGCAGGTTGACTCCTCTCTCCTCCAACTTCGCAACTCCGCCGCGCCGGATTTCTGTGAGCCGGAGCACAGAGGCGGCCTGCCGATTTGTCAATAATTCGCCCGTCGCCTCGAGTGGATGTGGCAGGCATGGGAACCGTAATTCGACTCTCCTGGTGGAGCGACCTCTCGGTCCGGGCGCGCCTGTTCGCGATCGTCGGGCTGTTCGGTGCATCCCTGGCCGTCGTTGGCATCCTGGCGATCAGCGCTCTCGGTCATCAGGCGCGCGCCATGGAGGAACTGGCCAACGTCAATGTCCAGCAGCAGCTGACGCTGGACGCCGGGACGCGCCAGGAAGTACTGCGCAGCCGCGTTTTTGCCGCTCTGTACTCCTATGCCGATGCTGGCGACCCGGCCGACTCGATCGCCAACCTGCGGGGGCTTGGCGAGGATTCGCGGGCCCTCCTCGATGAGATGGAGTCGCTGGTCCGCCTGGCGGGCGGAGCAGACGACGTGGCCGCGGTACAGCGCTCGCGGGCAGCAACGGCGATCTATGTCGCGACGGCCGGCGAGATTGCGACGCTGGCCAGCCGTGACCGGCTAGCCGCCGTGGCGCGGCTCAGCGAATTCGAGTCCATGTCGCATGCGCTCGGCACTGCCCTGGATGCGCAGACCGACCTGATCAGGGCGCGCCTGGCCACGGCGGACCAGCTGGCCCGGCGCGCCAATGCGCTGGCGCGGACGCGGATCACCTCCGCCGTGATCCTGCTGTCGATCATTGTCACGCTGATTGTCTGGGCGCTGGCCCGGTCGATCCGCCGATCCCTGGGAGCGATGCGGGACGTAGCGGCCGCCATGGCCGATGGCGACCTGAGCGTGCGCACCGAGGTCACCTCGCAGGACGAGGTCGGGGAGCTTGCTCAGGCCATCGATCGCATGGGCGGCAGCCTGGGAGAGATGATTGCCCGGCTGCGCGCGGATGCGGATCGCGACGCGTTCAGTACGCAGCTCGGCGAAGCGCTCGAGATGGTCGACACCGAGGAGGCCGTGTACGGGACGGTCACCCGCGCCATGCAGCTGGTCGCTGCCGATCGCCCGATGGAACTGCTGCTCGCCGATTCCAGCCGCGCCCAGCTGGAGCGCGCTGCCCAGCACCCGCTCGCCGGAGCGCCCGGCTGCGGCGTCGAGTCGCCGTTCGACTGCGTTGCCGTGCGCCGCGGGAGTCGCGTCGCTTTCGCCGACAGTGACGCGCTTAATGCCTGCCCGCAGCTGCGCGGGCGGCCCGGCGGGCCTATGGGCGCCCTGTGCGTTCCCGTGAACTTCATGGGGCGGGCGCTCGGGGTGCTCCACACCACCGGCCCGGTCCTGGAGCCGCCAACCCGCGAGCAGATCGCGCGGCTCGCTGCACTCGGCGTTCAGGCTGGCAATCGCATCGGCACGGTGCGCGCGTTCGAGCGCACTCAGATCCAGGCGGCCACCGACAGCCTCACCGGGCTCGCCAATCGCCGCGCCCTCGAGGAGATCGTGCGCCAGCTCGGGGCCCGGCGGCAGGGTTATGCCTTCGTCATGGCCGATCTGGATCAGTTCAAGAAACTCAACGATACCTATGGCCACGGGGTCGGCGACAACTCGCTGCGGCAGTTTGCGGATGTGCTGCGCCGGGTCGTCCGGGCCGGCGACCATGTGTCCCGCTGGGGCGGCGAGGAATTCGCGATCGTGATGCCCGAGGCGAACGCCGCTGCGGCCCTCGAGGTGCTCGAGCGGCTGCGCCAGGAACTGGCAGCCGCTGTCGGGGCCGTCGGCGCGCGGCCGTTCACGGCCAGCTTCGGCATTGCCGATTCCACGATGGCCACCCGGTTCGATCATCTGGTCCGCATCGCCGATGACGCGCTATACCGCTCCAAGGAAGGCGGGCGGGACCGCGCGACCGTGGGCGACCCTGCCGTCGCCCAAGCGGCGAAGCCGCGCCGGGACTTCGAACAGACGGCGCGGCTCGACGTGACGGCTCTGGTCCGCTCAGCCTGATGTGGTAGGATTCGCGCCCACCACGCGCCCGTAGCTCAGCTGGATAGAGTACATGGCTACGAACCATGGGGTCGGGAGTTCGAATCTCTCCGGGCGCGCCAGTTGAGCATAGAAGTGGGCACTTGATCGGTGCCCATTTTCATTCGGGCCACCGCCTGCGTCAGTCGTATGTGGCTCACGCAGCTTGGCTTCGACGGCAAGTCTGGTAGAGTAAGAATTCCTTACTTTTGGAATACGCCATGCTTGCCAAAATGACTGCCAAGAACCAGCTGACCCTGCCAAAGGCCGTCACGAAGGCGGTAGGTGACCCTCGTTACTACGAGATCCGCGTGGAAGGCGGGCAGATCGTTCTGACTCCGGTACGGATTCAGCGGGCTGACGCGGTCCGCGCGAAGCTGGCCGAACTCGAGATTTCGGAACAGGACGTCGAGGACGCTGTCACCTGGGCGCGCGCCGCGGGCAGCAAGCGCTGATGGCTGCGGCCTGGCGGGTTGTAATCGACACCAACACGGTCCTGTCGGCGCAGCTGTTCGTCCACGGCCGTCTGGTGCTGCTGCGCACCACCTGGCAGGCCGGCGCGTTGACGCCGCTGCTGTGCGCGCAAACCGTGGAAGAACTTCTGCGCGTGCTGGCTTATCCCAAGTTCAAGCTCACCCCGGAGGAGCGCGACGAGTTGCTGGCGGACTATCTGCCGTATGGTGAGGTCGTAGCTCCCTGGCAATCCAGTCCTGCCGTGGCCAGGTGTCGTGATGAGAAGGATCAGATCTTTCTCGACCTCGCGGCCGTCGGTGCTGCGCAATGGCTGGTGACCGGCGATCAGGACCTGCTGAGCCTCAGCGGGCAGGTGCAGTTCCAGATCATCGCGCCGGCAGCGGCGATTGAATTGCTGACATCCCCCGAATAGACCCGGGGCGGTGGTGACGTGCTGCGTCGGTCAGGCGCTCCTGGTTCTCGGGTAGGCTTGGCTGACGGCCGGTACAATCCAGCCCATTGCTGCCGTCTGTCGGCAAAGGGGGGCGAATGAAGCGTTTCAACGAAGTGACGGCGCTGTTGTTGCTGGTGCTCACGACCGCCGGTTGCGCCCGCGCGGACAAGCTGGAAGGCGACGTCGCCGCCGCGGCCAGCGCCGCGGATGCCGGGCCGGATGCGGTGGCAACACCAGGAGGGCGCAACGTGGTGATCAATGGCCGGCGGCTCAGCGACGCGGAGGTCGCGCAGATCGAGCAGGGACTCCAGGTCCGGATCGGGGATGCTGACTACTGGTACGACCCGGTGCTCGGAGCCTGGGGCGTGCGTGGGGGTCCGGCGATGGGATTGATTGCTGCCGGCCTCAACCTCGGCGGGCCACTGCAGGCGGACGCTTCGGGCGGCGGCACCGGCGTCGTCGTCAATGGCCGCGAGCTGCACCCCTACGATGTCCTGGCCTTGCAGCAGATCACCGGCCCGATCGTGCCCGGTCGTTACTTCATCACCGCGCAGGGGCTGGCCGGGTACGAGGGTGGCCCGCCGCAGTGGAACCTGGCGGCGATGGCCACCCAGGGCGGCGGCGGTGGCAGCAATACCTGGCAGGGACGCGTCACCGGAGCCAGCGGCTTCTCGGATGGGACGACCGGCGCCGTATTCCTGCCGAACGGCGGCATCGTCAGCACCGGGCAGTAGCCCCGGCCGCGAGCGCGGGTGCCCTGCGCGTGATCCGGTTGCTCGCATCCACGTACACCAGCTTCGGCTCGTGCCGGGCGAGTTCGGCCTCGCTGTAGCTGGCAAAGGTGGCGATGATCAGCAGGTCGCCCGGAGCGGCGCTGCGGGCGGCCGAGCCGTTGACCGAGATGATCCGCGAGCCGCGCTCGGCACGGATCGCATAGGTCACGAAGCGCGCGCCGTTGCTGACGTTCCACAGGTGCACCTGCTCGTGCTCGCGGATGTCGCCGGCTTCGAGCAGCTCGGCGTCGATCGCGCAGGAGCCTTCGTAGTGCAGCTCCGCGTGCGTGACCGTCACGCGGTGGAGCTTGGATTTCAGCATCGTCCGCTGCATCGCCGATCCTCTGGGCTCCGCCAATCCGGCCCTCCGGAGCCGCCTTATACCTGAATTGCCGTCCCGGACGCCATCCCGATGGCGCGCACCGCTGCTCGACAGCCGCCGGCCCATCGCCGATGATGACAAACTCCATGCACCACCTCGAATTACAACCGTGATCACCCTCGCCGACGTCCGGGCCGCGGCAGACCGCATGGCCGGGCAGATCATCGACACGCCGTGCCTGCACTCGCCGCCGTTGTCGCGGCTGACCGGCGCCGAAATCCATGTGAAATTCGAGAACCGGCAGTTCACGGCCTCGTTCAAGGAGCGCGGCGCCCTGAACCGGCTGCTGCAGCTCACGCCGGAGGAGCGCGCCTGCGGTGTCTCGACCATGTCCGCGGGCAACCACGGCCAGGCGCTCGCCTATCACGCCGGTCGGCTCGGCATCCCGGCGCTGATCGTGATGCCCGAGCACACCCCGTTCGTGAAGGTCGAGCAGACCCGGGCGCACGGCGCGGATGTCGTCCTTTTCGGCGAGACACTGGTCGAGACTGCGGCACGGGCGGCCGAGCTCACCGCGGAGCGCAAGCTTACCTTCGTGCACCCCTACGACGAGGAGAGCGTCGCGGCGGGGCAGGGGACGATCGCACTGGAGATGCTGGCGGCGCGGCCCGGCCTCGAAGTGCTCGTCGTGCCGATCGGCGGCGGCGGGCTGATCGCCGGCATGGCGGTGGCGGCGCGGGCGCTGAAACCGGAGCTCGCGATCATCGGTGTTCAGGCGGACAGCCATCCGTCCATGCTGGCGGCGATCCGCGGCCAGGATCTCCCCTGCGGCGGCAACACGATCGCCGAGGGTATCGCGGTCAAGACCGCCGGCCTCATGACCCGCGAGGTCGTGCGCCGTTACGTGGACGACATCGTGCTGGTTGACGAGCCGGCCCTCGAGAAGGCGATCACCGTGCTGCTGAACGTCGAGAAGACGGTGGCCGAGGGGGCCGGCGCCGCCGCGCTTGCGGCCGTACTGAGCGAGCCGGAGCGTTACCGTGGCCGCCAGACCGGCATCGTGCTCTCCGGCGGCAACATCGATCCGCGGCTGCTGGCCTCGGTCGTCGTTCGCGACCTGCTGCGGCAGAACCGCATCGTCAGCATGCGCATCCCGATCCCGGACCGGCCCGGCGTCCTCGCGCGCATCAGCCAGGCGATCGGCGACCTGGGCGCCAACGTGCTCGAAGTCCAGCACCATCGGCTGTCGCCGGCGCTGCCGGCGCGTTCCGCCACGCTCGAGCTGACTTTCGAGGCTCGCGATGCGCGCCACGGCGCCGCGGTGATCGCGGCGATCCGTGCCGCTGGCTTCGACCCGGCGATCCTGCCGCCGTAGGCTGTTGCCGCCGCGCGCGGGCTTCAGGCGATTGAGCCCCTGCGCCCGCGGCGCTCGATCGTGAACCGGCCAGTGGCCGTCAGCCGGCTGCGGTCCGGATGCGTGAGGCGCAGTTCGGCGCGCCGTTCGGCGAACGGACTGTTGCGCGCCGCGTCCAGCGAGCCGGGCGCTGCGAACAGATAGCCCTGGCCGGCGACACAGCCGAGGTCCGCGAGTTTCGCCACCTGGTCCTCTTCCTCGATGCCCTCGGCAATCGTCTCGAGCCCGAGCGTCCTGCCAAGCATGACCACGGCGCGCGCCAGGTCGGCGCCGTTGCCGGATTCACCGAGGCGGCTCACGAACGAGCGATCGATCTTCAGGATGTCGATCGGGAAGCGGTGCAGGTAGGACAGGGAGGAATAGCCGGTGCCGAAGTCGTCGATCGCCAGCCGTACGCCGAGCTTCTTGAGTTCGGTCAGGCGGGCCAGGTTGGCCTCGGTGTTGTGCATGATCGTGCTCTCGGTCAGCTCGATCACCAGGTTGCCGGGCTCGAGGCCGGAGATCCGCAGGGCGTGGCGGACGTCCTGCGGCAGGTCGGCATGCTGCAGGTGGCGGCCGGAGATGTTGACCGCGATGCGCAGGCCCTCGCCGCTGGCGACCGTCTGCCGCCAGGCCCGCAGGCTGCGGCTGGCTTCCAGCAGGACCCAGCGGTCGAGTTCGACGATCTGCCCGGACTCCTCGGCGACTGCGATGAACTGTCCAGGCAGCAGCAGGCCCTGCTCAGGGTGCCGCCACCGCACCAGGGCTTCGAGTCCGAGGAGTTCGCGGGTATCGAGGTCGATGATCGGCTGGAACTCGAGGAAGAATTCGTTGCGCTTCAGCGCGCTCGCGATATCGCCCTCGAGGCGCAGCCGCTCGTGCAGCAGCTCCTGCATCCGCGGCTCGAACACGACGTAGCGGCTCTTGCCCGCGGACTTCGCGCCGTACATCGCGATGTCCGCCTTGCGCAGCAACTGCTCGGTGTCATCACCTGGCTGCGAGAAGGCCACGCCAATGCTGACCGCGGTCTGGGCCTCGATCCCGTCCAGCACCATCGGCTCGTCGAAGGACGCCACGAGGGTCGCGGCGATGCGCTCGACGTCGCTGCGGGTGCCGAAGCCCTCGAGCAGGATCGCGAACTCATCACCGCCCAGCCGGGCCACGGTATCCGTCCCGCGCGTGCGCGTGACCAGGCGCTGGGCCGCGGTCTGCAGCAGGCGGTCGCCAGCCTCGTGGCCGAGCGTGTCGTTGACGTTCTTGAAGTTATCGAGGTCGAGGAACATCACCGCGATTTCGAGACCGGTCCGCTGCGCAAGCGCCAGGGCGTGCTCCACGCGGTCGCGCAGCAGGCTGCGGTTGGCCAGCAGCGTCAGCGGATCATGGAAGGCGAGCTGGCGCAGCTGTTCCTCGAGCTGCTTGCGCTCGGTGACGTCGCGCAGGTTGAGTGCCAGCCCGCCGACCGCGGCGTCCTCCAGCAGGTTGTTACCGACGCATTCCAGCGTGAAGCGCGCCTGCTCGCCGCCGATGACCAGCTCGACCGGGCCGACCGGCCGGCCGCGCGTGGCCATGAGCTCATCGAAGAAGGCCGCCAGCCGGACGCGCTCGGCCTCCGGGCACAGCTCGAACAGGCTCGTGCCGAGCAGTTCGCCGGGGGTCCGGCCAAAGGTTCGCTCGGCCGCCGGCGAGACGAAGCGCAGCCGGCCATCCGTCGTCGTGATGACGATCACGTCCGAGGCATTGCGGATCAGCGAGGCGTAGCGGGCCTCGACCAGGCTGGCCGCGCGGCGCGCGCGCAGCAGGGCATCCTCGCGCGAGACGACGCCCTGGCGCAGCATCACCAGCAGGGTCAGCGCGAAGATGATCATCGTCATCGTCGACGATGGCGTATCGACCTCACCGCTCTCGAAGTACACGAGCACCAGGAAGGACACCAGCATCGCCAGGTAGGGCAGGCCCTGGATCAGCGCGGTGCCGACCGTGCCGGGCGTGGTCTCGGTGAGCGGGCAGCCGCGCAGCTGCTCGCGCGCGGCGATGCCGAGCCAGATGTAGCAGGAGAGGTAGATTGCATCGGAGAGGCCGCCGGGCAGGTACTCGCCGCTCACCTTGGACATCGCCCAGACGATGTCGGCGAGGAACATGGTGGCGAAGCCGATCGTCAGCAGCACCAGCGTCCGCCGGCCGAGCGGACCATCGCCGCTGTTCATCAGCAGCATGCCGAAGGCCAGCACCATCAGGCAGTTCAGTGCGATGTAGGCCTGCGTCAGTGCGTATTTCAGCAGGTCGGGGTCCTGTTCGGCGTTCGCCGTTGGCTGGATCACGAAGAACCAGAAGAAGGCACCGAAGCCGAGGATCAGGATCGTGCTGTCGAGTACCAGCCGGGCCCACGGCGCGCGCTGTGCGCTGGCCCGGATCACGGTGACGACCGCGCCGAACAGCAGCGGATAGAAGGCCAGGAAGAAGACATCGCCGACCGACGGGAATGGATCCCGGTCGAAGTACCAGTACAGTGAATTCAGCAGGTTGCCGGTGCTGTAGACACCGAGGGCCGCGGCGAGCAGCCGCCAGGTGCGGCGCGCTGCCGGGTCCGTCGCCCGCAATGCCGCCACGGCTGCGAGCAGCGTGGCGGCGGCACTGGCCGGGAAGTCGGAGAACAGGATGAAGGTGTCGAGCCAGGCCGCGCTGTCGGGACCAGCGACAGTCAGCACGATCGCGGCCAGGACGTAGCCGGCGAGCCCGACCGCCAGCCAGCCGGTCCGTCCGGTCATCAGGGGCGCGCGCGGTACGGTGGGCAAACCTGGTGAATGTGCTGGTTGCATCGCCCCGGAATACCGTCCTGCCCCCTCGGCAGGCGTTCGCCAGCATATGTAACACCGATCGGGCCATGGCAACCGTGACCCGCATCGGCAATCCGCCGTGACCCGGCGCACAGTTCCGTCATCGGACCGGCCTCAGCCGAGATCAAGCCCAAGGTCCAGTACCCGCACCGAATGGGTGAGCGAGCCCAGCGAGATCGAATCGACGCCGGTCGCGGCGACCTCGCGGATGTTGTCGGGCGTGATGCCACCGGAGGCTTCGGTGTGACAGCGTCCGGCGACCAGCGCCACGGCGCGGCGCAGCATCTCCGGCGACATGTTGTCGAGCAGCACCGCGCTGACGTCGCAGGCAAGCGCCTCCTCGAGCTGGGCGAGGGTGTCCACTTCCACCTGCACCGGCATCGCGGCCCCGTGTCGCCCGCGCACTCGCGCGACTGCCACCGTGATCGATCCGGCGATGCCGATGTGGTTGTCCTTGATCAGGATCGCATCGTGCAGACCGAAGCGGTGATTGACCCCGCCGCCGACGGCAACCGCGTAGCGCTCCAGCGTGCGCAGGCCCGGCGTCGTCTTGCGGGTGTCCTTGATGACGGCGCGGGTTCCGGCGGTACCGGCGACGGCGATGGCGGTCGCGGTCGCGATGCCGGACAGGCGGCCGAGCACGTTCAGGATCGTGCGCTCCGCACTGAGCACCGTGCGCGCCGCGCCGGTGATGCGGGCCACCGTGTCGCCCGCGGCGACAGCGCTGCCGTCCGCCGCGACGATCGTGGCGCTGGCCGGTTCGGGGAAACGTGCGAGTGCCAGCGGGATGACGTCCACGCCGGCGATGCGGCCTGGTACCCGGCTGCGGATCTCCGCGCGGACCTGGGTGCCCGGTGGAATGGTCGCC
>SCUD01000001.1 GCA_004297335.1 Gammaproteobacteria bacterium | reverse complement strand
CACGGGCTGACGCCGCTGGTGCTGTGGGAAGGCGACTGCACGACGCGCCTCGAGCTGATCGGTGACATTCCGCGCGGCAAGGCCATCTACGCGTTCGAGCGCACCGACCTGGAACTGGCCAGCCGCGTTCTCGGCGGCACCGTCTGCCTGCGCGGCAACGTCCCGGCCTCGATGTTCATCTCCGGTACGCCCGCCGAAGTGGCGGACTGCTGCCGCCGGCTCATCGATACCGTCGGGCGCGACGGGGGCTTCATCATGGACGGCGGCAGTGGCATCCCGAACGAGGCCCGCGCCGACTGCGTGCGGGCGATGTTCGAGACGACCCGCAGCCATGGGGTGTATCGGCGCGGCTGAGGCGGCTGCGGCCCGGAAGAGTGTCCGCGGATGTGTCCGGCGGTTGTCCGCGGACAGCGGGCGCCGGCGGAACATCCCCGGCAGCGCACCCAATCCAGTCGCCCAATCAATGGTTTGCAGTAAGCGGCCGCGGACGGCACGGCAATTGCAATTGACCGGGCATGAAGATCACCACGCTGATCCGCGACACCTCCGGACAGGACGTCGCCGCCGCGGCGGGTCCGGCCCCGCGGCGACGGCGATGGCTCGGCGTGGCCGCTGGCCTCGTGCTGGTCACGGGCCTGTTCAGTGTCCTGTTGCGTGGCTGGGCCGACACCGCCCAGGTTGTGCCGCGCGAGCGGCTGCGGGTCGTGACGGTGACCGAAGGACCGTTCGTGCGCGATGCCGCCGCGCAGGGCATCGTCGTCGCGGCGGTCAGTCCGACGCTGTTTGCGACGGCGCCGGGAACCGTGCAGTACCAGGTGCAGCCCGGCGAGGTCGTCACGGCCGGGCAGCTGCTCGCGGTCCTGGCGAGCCCGCAGCTCGAGAACGAGCGTGGTCGCGAGGCGGCGACGTTCGGCAGCATCGAGGCGGCGCTCGCGCGCCAGGCCATCGAAGTCCGCCGGCAGGCGCTGCTGAGCCGCGAGCGGGCGCTGGCCGCGGACCTCAGGCTGCGCGCCGCCGAACGCGAGCTGCTGCGCGCCACGGCGGCCTGGGAGCGCGGCGTGATCGCCGAGCGCGACCTGCGCCGCGCCGAGGACGAGCGCGACGGCGCGCTTCTGGCTCGGGAACACGCCAGCGAGAACGCGAATCTCGAGCGCGAGAGCCTCGAACTCGAGCTGCGCGCACGCAGGCTCGAGCGTGACCGGCAGGCACTGGTGGTCGCCGAGCTGCAGCGGCGCGTGGCCGCGCTCGAGCTGCGCTCGCCGATCGCCGGCACCGTCGCCGAGCTCGCGAGCGCGCAGGGCGCCAGTGTGGCCCGCGATGCACCGCTGCTGACGGTGGTCGACCCTTCGGTCTTCGAGATCGAATTCCAGGTCGCCGACCAGTACGCGCGCGACATCCGTCCCGGCATGACGGCCAGCGTCGCACTCGATGGAGCGACCCATGCGGGGACCGTGACGGCGATCTCGCCGGAGGTGCGCCAGGGGCTGGTCACCGGGCGGGTCCGCTTCACCGGCCCGCAGCCCGCGGGCCTGCGCCAGAGCCAGCGCGGCTCGGTGCGTATCCTTCTCGAGGAACGCGCCAGCGCGCGCAAGTTCGAACGCGGGCCGGACGTGGAGCCACAGGCGCGCAGCATCTATCGTGTCCGTGGTTCGCGGGCCGAGCTCGTGCCCGTCGAACTCGGCAGCGCGTCTGTCGCGGAGCTCGAGGTCCGCGGAGGACTCGAGCGTGGCGACCAGGTGATCGTCGCCGGCACGCGCGATCTGCTGGGCACACCGGAATTCCGCATTGCTGACTGAACAGGAGACGACGATGCTGGACATGCAGGGAATCAGCAAGATCTATCGCACGGACCTGATCGAAACCCACGCCTTGCGCCAGTTCTCGCTGCGCGTCGAGGCCGGTGACTTCGTCGCGGTCACCGGCCCATCGGGCTCCGGCAAGACCACCTTCATGAACATTGCCGGGCTGCTGGAGGATTTCGATACCGGCCGCTACCAGCTCGACGGTACCGATGTCAGCGGGCTGTCGGACGCGGTCCGGTCCCGGCTGCGCAACGAGCGCATCGGCTTCATCTTCCAGAGCTTCAACCTGATTCCGGAACTGGACATCTTCGACAACGTGGACGTACCGCTGCGCTACCGCGGATTCAGTCGCCGTGACCGCGCCGAGCGCATTGCCAGCGCGCTCGACCTGGTCGGACTGCGGTCGCGGATGCATCACCTCCCGGCCCAGCTGTCCGGTGGCCAGCAGCAGCGCGCCGCCATCGCCCGGGCGCTGGCCGGTGACCCGGGCCTGCTGCTGGCGGACGAGCCGACCGGCAACGTCGATTCGCTGATGGCGCGGCAGATCATGGACCTGCTCGAGGAGATCAACGAGATGGGCACGACCATCGTGCTGGTGACCCACGATCTCGAACTGGCGCGGCGGGCGCGTCGCAACGTGCACATCGTCGACGGCCAGGTCTCGGACTTCTGGTCGCTGGAACCGCCGGCGCCGGGCCTGCATGCCGGGCTGGTGCCGGCCATGATGGCCCCCGCCTGAGCCAGTGGGAGAACGATGATGCTTGGATACTACCTGCGACTGGCGATGAGCAGTCTGCGGCGCAGCCCCGGCCTCACGGCGCTGATGATCGCCGCGGTGGCGCTCGGTATCGCCGTGTGCGTGACCTCGCTGACCGTGTACCAGGGCCTGTCGGGCAATCCGATCCCCTGGAAGAACGACTTGCTGCATGCGGTCACGATCGACAACTGGGATCCGCAGTTCCCGGCGCGCGAGCGCCACCCGGACCAGCCGCCGACGCAGCTGGCCTGGCGCGACGCGGTGGCGCTGCTGGAGAGCGACATTCCGGTGCGCAGCGTCGTCATGTTCAAGACGGCCGGCGTGCTGGCCACGGGCACGGCCGGCGCGCGACCCCAGCGCGCGCTGACCCGGGTGACGAGCGCCGACTTCTTCGCGATGTTCGATGTGCCGTTCCGCTTTGGCGCCGGCTGGACGGCGGCCGCCGACCAGGGGCCGGAACCGGTGATCGTGCTGGCCAGTGCGATGAACGAGCGCTTGTTCGGCGGCGCCAATAGCGTCGGCCGGACGCTGCGCTGGAATGACATGGAATTCCGTGTCGTCGGCGTATTGGACGAATGGCGGCCGCTGCCGAAGTTCTACGACCTCAACAACGGCGCGCTGCAGGAACCCGAGGAGGCCTACATCCCGTGGGGCTGGGGGCTCGCGGCGGAGCTGCCGAGCGCCGGCAGCTGGAACTGCTGGAAGCCCGAACCGCTTGCGAGCTTCCGCGACTTCGTCCAGTCCGAGTGCGTCTGGCTGCAGGTCTGGGTCGAGCTGGCCGACGCCGGCGCGCGGCAGCGCATGCAGTCGCTCCTCGATACTTATGCGCGCGACCAGCAGCGGGCCGGGCGCCTGCCACGCCCGCTGAACAACCGGTTGACGCCGGTGGACCGCTGGCTTGCCGACAACGATGTGGTCGGCAGCGACGATCGCGTACTGGTCGGGCTCGCCTTCGCGTTCCTCGCGGTCTGCCTGCTCAATACGGTTGGGCTGCTGCTGGCGCGGTTCCAGCGCGGTGCGGTGACGACCGGGGTGCGGCGCGCGCTGGGTGCGAGCCGGCGCCAGATCTGCCTGCAGCACCTGACCGAGGCCGGTCTGGTCTGCGCCGCCGGTGCGGCGCTTGGCCTGGCACTGGCAGGGCTGCTGCTGTGGGGGCTGCGTCTGCTGTACGCCACCCAGGACGGTACCCGCGACGGCATCCAGGCACTGGCGCACGTGGCGCCGGGCAGCATCACGACCGCGCTCGCGCTGGCGGTCCTCGCGACGCTGGTTGCGGGCCTGTACCCGTCCTGGCGCATCGGGCGCAGCGCACCTGCGGCCTGCCTGCAGGGTCGTCCGATGGGCTTTCGTCATACTGGCCGGAGATTCGTGCCATGAACTGGAACCTGCGTCCGATTCTCGTCGCGATCTGGCGCAGCCCGACCGGCGCTCTGCTGGTTGCGCTGCAGGTCGCACTCGCGCTCGCGGTGCTGGTGAACGCCGCGGGCATCGTGCAGCAGCGGGTACAGAAGGTCGGGCGGCCGAACGGCATGGATACCCCGAACCAGTTCGTCGTGGCCGTCAGTGGCTTCACCCGCGAATTCGACTACACGGCGATGCTGGCCACCGACCTGGCGTGGCTGCGCGGGCTGCCCGGCGTGGTGGCGGCATCGGTCACGAGTGCCGTGCCGCTGTTAGACAGTGGCAGCTCTGCCGGCATCCGCAACGCCCCGGGCCTGAAGGCGGGCCGACAGGCGAACATCTTCGAGATGGACGAGCAGGGCCTCGCCGCGCTTGGCGTCCGGCTGGTGGCGGGACGCGCCTTCAGCGCGGAGGAGATCCTGCCACCGGCGCAGGGCAACCAGGCGCTGCCGCAGATCCTGCTGACGCGCGCGCTCGCGCGGGTGCTGTTCCCGGACGGCGATGCGCTGGGACGGCAGGTCTACGATCCCCTGGATCGTCCGATCACGGTGACCGGCATCATCGAGCACATGCATGGCAACTGGGTCGACTGGGACAAGCTCGATCACGTGGCGATCGTGCCGCGTGTTCCCGAAGGTCCGCAGGCGCTGTACCTGGTGCGCACGCGCGCCGGCGAGCGCGACGCGCTCATGCGCCGGGTCGAGGAGCACATGGCGACCTCGGATCCGACGCGCCTGCTGCTGTGGGTGCGGTCGATGAGCTCGATCGAGCGACGCGCCTACCTGGCTGATCGCAACCTGGCGATCTTCCTGACGGCCGTGACCGCGGCGCTGCTGCTGGTCGCTGCGCTCGGCATCTTCGGACTGGCCACCTACAACGTCGCGGCCAGGACCCGCCAGATCGGCACCCGCCGTGCGCTCGGTGCACGCCGCGGCGATATCGTCCGCCATTTCCTGCTCGAGAGCTCGCTGGTGACGACAGCCGGGGCGACGGCCGGCGTGGCACTGGCGCTGGCGGCCGGCTACTGGCTGTCCGTGACCTGGCAGCTCCCGCGCCCGGGACTCCTCCACCTCAGTACCGGCGTCGCGGCGGTGTGGATCATCGGGCTTCTGGCCGCCTGGCAGCCGGCCCGGCGCGCGGCCGCCGTGCCGCCTGCGGTCGCCACCCGGACGGTGTGAGATTCCATTCGCAACACAGCCGGCCGCCGTGGCAGCATGGAGCCAATGAAGGACCGCGGGGACAGGGAGCTGCGCGCGAGCCTCGGCGGGCGCAGCATTCTGGTCATCGACGACAGCGAGGCGGTGCGCACGGCCCTGGAAGTGCTGCTGTCGCTGCACGGTGCCCGCGTCAGCGGCGCCGGTTCACCCGCGGCTGGCCTGGACCTGCTGGCCAGCGAGCCGGTGGACCTCGTGATCCAGGACATGAATTTCCGGCGCGAGGCGACCTCCGGCGAGGAGGGCATCGCGCTGTTCCACCACATCCGCTCCATTCATCCCGACCTGCCCGTGATCCTGCTGACCGCCTGGACGCACCTCGAGACGGCCGTCGAGCTGGTCCGGGCCGGAGCCGCCGACTACGTCGGGAAGCCATGGGACAACGACCGGCTGTTGACCACGGTGCGAAACCTCCTCGACCTGCAGGCGGCGCGTGCCGAGAACCGCGAGCTGCGCCGGCGTCGCGCCGCGGCCCGGCTCGAGCTCGCCGCACGCTACGAGCTCGGTGGGCTGGTCTGCGAGAGCGAGGCTATGCACGCGCTGGTGGCGACTGCCGTGCGGGTCGCCCCGGCCGAGGTGCCGGTGCTGATCAGCGGACCGAATGGTGCCGGCAAGGAGGTGATCGCCGACCTGATCCAGGCCAATTCCTCGGTCCGCGGCCGTCCCTACCTGAAGGTCAACCTCGGTGCGCTGCCGGACGAGCTGATGGAAGCCGAACTGTTCGGTACCGAGTCGGGTGCGTTCACCGGTGCGCGCGCGCGGGCCGGGCGATTCGAGGCCGCCGATGGCGGCACGCTGTTCCTGGATGAACTCGGCAACCTGTCCCTGCAGGGCCAGGCGCGGTTGCTGCGTGTCCTGCAGACCGGGGAATTCGAGCGCCTCGGTTCGAGCCAGACCCGGCGGACCCGCGTGCGGGTGATCGCCGCGACCAATGCGAAGCTGCCGGAGATGATCCGCGCCGGCCGCTTCCGCGAGGACCTCTTCTATCGCCTCAACGTCATCGAGCTGGAAGTGCCGCCGCTCGCCACCCGCCAGGACGATATCCTGCCGCTGGCGAGTCGCTTCCTGCAGCCGGGTTTCACGCTGGCGCCGGACGCCGCGCAGGCGCTGCTGCGCCACGCCTGGCCTGGCAACGTCCGGGAGCTGTGCAATGTAGTACAGCGGGCCTGCCTGCTCGCGCCGGATTCCGTGATCACCACGCGCGAACTGGGGCTGCCGGTGGTGCCGGTTCCCGCCGATGGAGCGAATCTCGATCGGGCGACGCTCGAGCAGGCGCTGCACCTTGCGGATGGCGTCGTGGCCCGGGCTGCCCGCGATCTCGGTCTTTCGCGCCAGGCCCTGTACCGGCGCATGGAGAAACTCGGTCTGAAGCTGCCGGCCGAAGGCGGCCAGGCCGATGCCGGCAGCGACTGATGCGCTGGTCTTGGTTCAAGCCTTCCCTGGCTGGACAGGCCGCCCTGCTGGCGGGAGCGAGCGCTCTCGCCGCGGTGGCGATCGTTCTGCTGCTGCAACCCGCCCTGGAGTCACCGTTCCTCGTTGCCGCGGCCGCACTCCTGGTGACGCTGCCTTTCAGCATCTGGCTGGCAGGGCGGCTGGTCCGGCGCTGGAGCCGGGCTGTCACGGCGGTGACCGACGGCATCACGAGCCTCCACGACCAGGACTTCAGCATCAGCGTGACGCCGACCGGAACCGACGAGGTCGGCGCGCTGGTCGCCGCCTACAACACGCTCGGCTCGCGGCTGCGGGAGCAGCGCCTCGAGCTGCACCAGCGCGAACTGCTGCTCGACACGGTGGTGCAGACCACGCCGCTGGCGCTGGTGCTGACGAACAGTGCCGGAGTCGTCGTCTTCGCCAACCTGGCGGCGCGCCAGCTGTTCCTCGCCGGCCGCCGGCTCGAAGGGCTCGATTTCAATGAACTGCTCGCCGCGGCGCCATCACCACTGCGTACCGCGGTGGAATCAGGGGCCGATACGCTGTTCACGGTCGGCGAGGGTGGCGAGGCGGAGATCCAGCACCTGACCCACCGGAGCTTCACGCTGAATGGCCAGCCGTACCGGCTGCTGCTGTTCAAGCGCCTCACGCGCGAGCTCGCGGCGCAGGAGGTGCAGATCTGGAAGAAGGTGATCCGCGTCGTGGCGCATGAACTCAACAATTCGCTGGCGCCGATCACCTCGCTCGCGGACGCGGGCCCGGCGCTGCTGGCAGCCGACGATCGCGCGCGCCTGGCCAGCGTGTTCGCGACAATCGGCGAGCGGGCCAGGCACCTGGCCACTTTCATCGATGGCTATGCGCGCTTTGCGAAGCTGCCGCGGCCACGTCTCGCGGCCGTGTCCTGGCGCACGTTGCTCGACGGCTTGCGGGAGTCGCAGGCGTTCCGCATCGTCGAACCGCTGCCGGAAACCCCGGCCTGGCTGGATGCGACGCAGATCGGGCAGTTGCTGATCAACCTGCTCAAGAATGCGACCGAATCGGGATCGCCGGCAGAAGAGGTGACGCTGGCCGTGCGGGAACAGGGCGGCGGGGCTGTCCTCGAGGTGCAGGACCGGGGCAGCGGGCTCGGCCAGGAGGTCCTGCGTGACGCGTTGCTGCCGTTCTTTTCCACGAAGCCCCAGGGCACGGGCATCGGCCTGACGCTGTGCCGCGAGATCGTCGAGGCCCATGGCGGAAGGCTCAGCATCGCCAACCGCCAGGGCGGTGGTGCTGTCGTCACCGTCTGGCTGCCGCAGGCCCGGCCGGCGCCGGAGCCGGTGGAAATCCCCGACCGGGGCCCTTAGTATCCCGATGCGCCCGCAGCGGGCGCGGCACCCCGGGCTGGAGGCCTGAGTTCTATGCGCGTCCCCGACACCAGGATGGTGATGGCTGCGGTGGCAGTGGCTGGCTGGCTGGTCTCCACGACCGCGGCCGGCGAGGGCAATGCCGAGAATGGCCGGCGGCTGGCCTACACCTGCATGGGCTGCCACGGCATCGAGAACCAGAAGAACGCCTATCCGAAGTACTCGGTGCCGCGGCTGGGCGGCCAGAACGCGGCCTATATCGTGGTCGCGCTGACCGAATACAACGCCGG
>SCUD01000077.1 GCA_004297335.1 Gammaproteobacteria bacterium | reverse complement strand
GAAAACTTGCCAACAGGAAGAAGGATAACTGACAATCGTCGCCTACGGCTCCGCCGGTGTCCCCTGCAAGGTGGTACCGAACTCAGGAAATCAGCCGGTCCCCAAGCGCGAAATCGTGCAGCTATTTCGGTCTCAACCCGAGCGTTCGGCAATCGGGGCTGAGTCCGGCACGGCATGGCCACATCACCAAGATCGGTCGCGCCCATGCACGCGGCATGCTGGTCGAGGCGGCTTGGGCAGCGGCACATACGCCGGGACCACTGCGCGCGTTCTTTCTGCGCATCCGGGCACGTCGCGGCATGCAGATCGCTGCCGTTGCGGCGGCCCGCAAGCTGGCGATTATCGCCTGGCATGTGCTCACCAAGGACGAAGACTACGATTGGGTGCGACCCGCACTTACGCAGAAGAAGCTGCGGGCACTGGAGCTACAAGCGGGTCTCGCGCCGGCGCCGGGATCGCGCCGTGGCCGTGCATACGAGTACAACCTGCCCGCCATGCGCGCGCTGGACTGCCAGGGAGCGGAGCAAGCCGAACGCGCGTACCAACGCTTTGTGGCGCGCTGGAAGCCCAGCAGAAGGTCACCGGCAACGCTCAGGGAGCTGTGTAGCGGATAGGTCCATCGCCAAACGCATGAGGGCTTGTTAATCTCATCCGTCGTGTACATGATCCGGCGCACCTCCGGCGGGTAGGCGAAGAACGGGATCACCTGCTCCCAGTTGCGCCGCCAGGCCGCGGTGATCGCCGGGTACTTGCGGCCCCAGGGCCCCTCGGCGAACTCATCCAGGGCGGTCGTCGCCGCGTCGGTATCCGGGGCGCGGTAGACCTCCTTGAGGGCCGTGGCCACCAGTTTGCGCTCCTTCCAGCTGGCGTAGTGGCCTGTAACGACCAATTATAGACTATAATGGTGTCCATGAGAGACACCATCACGTTGACCAGAGCGGAGCGTATGGAGCTGGAACGGCGGGCGGCAAGTCGAACAGGGCGCGCGGAAGACGCGCGCCGTGCCCGGGCGATCTTGCTGCTGGCCGACGGCGATACGTGGGATGAGGCCTGTGATCGTGTGCCGTGCAGCCGGGGCTTTCTGGCGAGCTGGATGCGGCGCTTTCAGGAGCAGCGGATTGCGGGGCTCTACAGCCGGCATCTGGGGCAGGCAGCCACGGTGCTGACACCGGCGCTCGAGGCGCGGATCCTGGACGTCACGCGCCGGCCGCCGCCGGACGGTGGAACCCACTGGAGCACGCGCAAGCTGGGCGAGCACCTCGAGGTGAGCCACATGATGGTGGCGAGGGTGTGGCGCAAGCACGGACTCAAGCCGCATCGGATCGAGCGCTACATGGCGTCGAACGATCCGGACTTCGAGGCGAAGGCGGCGGACATCATCGGTCTGTATCTGAACCCGCCGGCGCATGCCGCGGTCTTTTGCGTCGACGAGAAGACGGCGATCCAGGCGTTGGACCGCAAGGATCCGGTGCTGCCGCTGTCGCCGGGCCGACTTGAGCGGCACGGCTTTGAGTACTACCGGCATGGGACCTTGTCGCTGTACGCCGCGTTCAATACCAGGACCGGCGAGGTGCTGGGCAAGACCGCGGCGCGACACACCTCCGCCGAGTTCGTCGCCTTCCTGGCGGACATCGTCGTCAACCAGCCACGCGGTCAAGAGATCCACGTGATCGCCGACAACCTCTCGACCCACAAGACCGCGCAGGTGGCGACGTTCCTCGAGGCGCATCCGAACGTTCACCTGCACTTCACCCCGACCTATTCGTCCTGGCTCAACCAGGTCGAGCTGTGGTTCGGCAAGATCGAGCGCGACGTCATCGCCCGTGGCGTGTTCACGTCGGTCCCGGATCTGAAGAGAAAGCTCATGCGTTACATCCGCCAGTACAACAAGGCCCCCAGAACCGTGAAATGGAAATACGCCGATCCATCGCGCCACATCAGTACACATTCAGTTGGTACAGGCCAGTAGTCCATCGAGTTGCGCAGCAGATGGACGATGCAGGTCTGGACCTGGGTCGCGGGGAACACCGCGTTGATGGCCTCCGGAAAGCCCTTCAGTCCGTCGATGACCGCGATCAGAATGTCGTGGACGCCGCGGTTCTTGAGCTCGCTCATGACCCGCATCCAGAACTTGGCGCCCTCGGTCTGCTCGATCCAGATGCCCAGCACGTCCTTGCGGCCGTCGGCGCTGACCCCGATGGCCAGGTACACGGCCTTGTTGCGGACCGTC
>SCUD01000076.1 GCA_004297335.1 Gammaproteobacteria bacterium | reverse complement strand
TGGAAGGTCGCCATGAACCAGTTTGCCATCTTGTACGGCGAGCGGTTTACACTGGCAAAGAACTGACGAGACCGATTGAATGATTAATCCGCCTCGCCCACAGAATTACGGATACGCCCCCCGCCACCGACAGACAACAGGCCCTTAGTCAATGAGTACGGAACGATCAGACACCGTTATCGCCACCTTAGATAGTGCCATCGGCACTGCCGGTGCCCATCGACCCATCGGTACTGCCGGTGCCCATCGACCCATCGGTACTGCCGGTGCCCATCGAGCCATCGGTGCTGCCCGTGCCCATCGACCCATCGGTACTGCCGGTGCCCATCGAGCCATCGGTACTGCCGGTGCCCATCGAGCCGTCCGAAACTCCGACAACACAATTCGCCGTGATGGCCCTCTTAGGTTGTGCCTGCGTTCCGCGCACGGAAATCGCGATACCTTCAGACAGCGAGAGTGATGGATACCGGACCAGTAATTCCGTGAAATTGACTTCGATTGAACCAATACGTCCGCCGACCTGTAACGGATCAAATGCGGTCAGCTTGCCGCTTAGGAGCACCTCTGAATTACCAGGCACATATTGCAGAGCGACCGGCCGAACCTCGTATAAACGCTGGGAGGTCGTGGGATCTGACCAATCAATGATCGCGGCGTAATCTCCAACCCTATAGGATTCGCCGGCCGAAGGATGCACGACGTGCCCGAAGACCTCTACGCCGCTTCTGGACGAAACCTTATCAACCCTTCCAACCGCGACAAGTTCCCGACCATATTCCAGCTGAAGCGCATCTATTGCCGCCATTGTTCGCGCATCAACCTGAGTCGACATGCACGAAGAACGAGTTTCCGCTCTAGCCTGCCCGGACACAGCCAAGACGACAGCAAGGACAACCGCACAAGAACGGACGTGCACCCCGCGCCCAACAGCTACTTTGATCATCTAATCGCTCCTAATTCGGCGTGCCGGAGTCACCCTCCGGATCCCCTTTCAGTAAAGACTCAACGATTTCCTGAAACTTGCGATCATCAGCAAGATCGTCCTTGTAGACATACAGGCCGACTCCAACACTTAAAATGCGATCCCCAACTTGCGGTCTTGGGAAAAGCGCGAACTTCGTTTCCAGGTCTTCAATTACGTCCTGCAATCTATTTCTAACTAGGTCACTAAACTGGATCCAGTCTTCTTCGCGGATACCATAGTCTGGAAAAACCCATCGCTCGAACCGCCTCCGGTCCGGATCTCGCTCTGCCAAATTATGATCAATGGTTTCAACATACCGACGCACCCCTCGCGAAAAAATCTCGACTAGCTCTGGCGCCATCTGCTCTGGAATGTATGTTCTCTTTAATACCCTGATCATCCCGCTGTCTTCCGCAACCTTGGCCGCCTCAACTCGAATCAATTCCGACAGAACCAGTTCGGGATCCATGTCGGAAGCAAACCGAGCGACCAGATCTGCAAACGAAAGTGCGCTCGCTCCCTCACCTCCAAATGCAAGATCACGCGGCACCCCATACGGACCCAAGAACTCCGGATCGTTGTGCCAACCCTGCAAGACGTTTACGACTTGACCCGCATGGCTTTGCAGTGCCCGCCGGAGACGCTCCTCGTTCTTTAACGCTCTCAGGACCTCCTTTCGCGGCAGACCAGTGGTAATCGAAATCCTCGAGTGCGACATCGGCTGACCGGGAACCGCAAGATCGGTCGCAGCTACTCGTGCATACGTCGCCTTCAAGACCTCATACGCTTCATTGAAAGTAATGCCGTTGCGGACCAGGATCCGGACCAGCGGGACAAGCAAGAATCGGAATGCAGCAAGAAGTCTTAAATTAAGCGCGTAACCAATTGACATAACGCAATATATCGTCCGGGAAAAATGGAGTAAACATATTTCGAATTGGGAGTGGCGCGAATGGTCGCTACTGCGCCGAGTACTTGACAAGCCAACTGACTTAATTGTTTTTTATTATAACGTTGGGACTATAATGTAATTATATTTCTCTAAAGTAACTACAACAATATGATTAATAATAACTAAACTATTGATCTGGCAGGGCTACTTCCGAAGTTAATGAAATAAGCTCCGGCTCCCATTTCGGCGTAACATCCTGAAGGGCTTACATATCTTGCATTGCGCTCTAACCACTCATCTATTGAGTCAATGAATTCCTGGCCCCTAGCGCGGACGAGTTGATCGAAGATCGGTTCCAATTCCACCGCAACGCTGACCGAACACGCACGCTCAAATCGAGTACCACCTGTGCCGGTTACGCTACAAACGTTGCGATGCACGACCTGCAGAAAGCCCGCAAGTTGATGAACAACGCCATCCACTGCGAGTAGACCAGCTGCCGAGTTGCCGGCGAGAAAAGTCGGTGTCCGTGACACGACCCGCCCATCGTCGTCCATCGACACAGCGCCGAACTGGAGCAACGTCTGCATGATTGTCATTTCGTCACTCTTGCATGGAATTCTCTCGCAAAGCGCAGAGAACGATGAACTTCCGGGTCCCTGTTTGAGAGGTAATGGCTCACCGATGGAGTTCACGAACTCGGGATGTCGCCTCCAAGCACACATGACTTCCATGCAATCTCTCAATAGTGGGCCAAGGTGGGAACATGAAACCGAGTGATTCTTGTCGCTCACTCTCGATGTCGCCCCATCAGCCGCTTGCCGAATGGTCTCCACTCGTGCACCACTTGCAACAAGAAGGTCTACGAATAGATCCATCACCGTCCTAACAAGGTCTGGATCTGGAGCGCTGCTGCGCTGGACTGATTCCGTTTCTATGGTCATGTCCTTACCTCACAAGAGTAGCCACCAGAGACCACGTGCAAGAATTGCGCCGGGAAGCCATGGGTTCATCGAATGGCATACGATATCCAATTGCTGATTGCGACCCGGCAGGCTGTACCAGGTCCCAATTCCCAGCCACACGGAACCCTGCTTGCCACGATCTCCACTAACCAAGGTAACCTTGGCCTCCCTCCGCCTCCTCCGCCCCCTCGCGCGGATTCTGCTGCGCCATGGGGTCTCGGCCCATGAGTTCGCGCGGCTTGCCAATATTGCCTTTATTCAGGGGGCCGTGGATATACTCCGGGAGCAGGGGCAACCTGCGAATTTCTCGCGTATTTCGGCAATTACTGGCCTGCACCGGCATGTCGTCGCCTCGCTCGGGGGCGCGGCCGCCGGGATCGACGCGGAGACACCGGTGCAGAAGGACTACCAGCGGCACCGGCTGGCGCGGGTGCTCTCGGGCTGGTTCGAGAGCCCGGAGTACACGGACGCGCACGGCCGACCGCTGCCGCTGCCGATCGCCGGGCCAGCGCCGTCGTTCAACGAGCTGGCGCGCGCATTCAGCGGCGACATCTATCCCGGGATCATCCTGGAAGAGCTGCTGCGGGTGGGCGCGGTGCAGCTGCTGCCGGATGGCAGTGTCAGCGCCGTCAGCCAGCGCTACACCATCGGCGGCACCGATCCGGAGGCCCTCAGTCACCTCGGGGCGGTGGCGCACGACCTGCTGTGCACGCTCGAGCACAACCTGGCGGCGCCGTCCGGCGCGCGCCTCTTCGAGGATTCAGCCATCTCGGCGCGGGTCGATGCCCGCGCGCTGCCGCTGCTGCGCCAGTTGCTGCAGCGCCGGGGCGCGAGCCTGTTGCACGACATGGAGGGCTGGCTCGCCGAGCACGAGCTGCCGGAGGGCGAGGTGGTCCGGGTTGGCGTCGCGATCCAGATGCTCCTCGACCGGGAGCCCGAAGCGCAGCGCGGATCAGGCCCCGCCGAGTAGCTGCAGGAGACCTGCCTCGTCGAGGATCGGCACGCCGAGCCGGTTCGCCTTGTCGAGCTTGGAGCCCGCATCCGCGCCCGCCACCACGTAGTGGGTGTTCTTCGAGACGCTGCCCGCCACCTTGCCGCCGAGTGCCCGGATGCGGTCGCCCGCCTCATCACGGGTCAGCGAGTCCAGCCGGCCGGTGAGGACGAAGGTCTGGCCGGCCAGTGGCGTCGCGCCAGGGGCTGGCTTCGGCAGCGCCGGCCAGTGCAGCCCGTGCCGGAGCAGCGCCGCGATGACGGCCTCATTGCGCGGCTCCGCGAAGAAAGCATGCACGTGGCCGGCGACCACCGGACCGACGTCGGGGACTTCCATGATCTGCTCCGGCGTCGCCTCCCGGATCGCCTGCAGCGAGCCGAAGTAGCTGGCCAGCGCGGCGGCCGTCGCCTCGCCGACGTCGCGGATGCCGAGCGCGTACAGGAACCGCGGCAGCGTCGTGGCCCGGCTGTGGTCCAGTGCCTCAACCAGGTTGGCGGCGGATTTCTCGCCCATGCGCTCGAGCGCGGCGAGGTCCTCGGCGCGCAGCGCATACAGGTCCGCGGGGCTCCGCACCAGCCCGCCGTCGACAAGCTGGTCGATCAGCTTCGTGCCGAGACCCTCGATGTCCAGCGCGCGGCGCGACGCGAAGTGCCGCAGTGTCTCCTTGCGCTGCGCCGGACAGATGAGCGCGCCGGAACAGCGCGCGATGGCCTCGCCCTCCTCCCGGGTCACCTCGGAGCCGCACACCGGGCAGGTGGCCGGGAGACTGACCGGCGCGGTGCCACGCGGACGCCGCTCCGGGATCACGCGCACGACCTCGGGGATCACGTCGCCGGCGCGGCGCAGGATCACGGTGTCGCCGACCCGCACGTCCTTGCGCAGCAGCTCATCGATGTTGTGCAGCGTCGCGTTGCTGACCGTGGCGCCGCCGACGAAGACCGGCTCGAGCCGCGCGACCGGCGTCAGCGCGCCGGTACGGCCGACCTGCCATTCGATCGCGCGCACCGTGGTCAGCTCCTCCTCGGCCGGGAACTTGTGTGCGATGGCCCAGCGCGGCGCGCGCGCGACGAAGCCGAGCCGGCGCTGCAGGTCCAGCGAGTCCACCTTGTAGACGACCCCGTCGATCTGGTACGGCAGCCCGGAGCGGCGCTGGCCGAGATCCTCGTAGTACGCGAGCAGTCCATCGACGCCACGCACGACGCGTGCCTCCGGCGCGGTGCGCAGCCCCCAGGAGCGCAGCGCCTCCAGGATGCCGCTGTGCCGGTCGCCGAGCTGCGCGCCCTCGATGCGGCCGACGCCGTAGAAGAACACATCGAGCGGGCGCGAGGCGGCGAGCCGCGGATCGAGCTGCCGCAAGCTGCCGGCCGCGGCGTTGCGTGGATTGACGAAGGTCTTCTCCCCCTGCTCCGCGGCGCGCCGGTTCATGGCCGCGAAACCCGCCAGCGGCAGGAACACCTCGCCGCGCGCCTCGAGCAGCGCCGGCCAGCCGCGGCCACCGAGCCGCAGCGGCACGGAGCGGATCGTCCGCACGTTGTGCGTCACATCCTCGCCGGTCGTGCCGTCGCCGCGCGTGGCCGCCTGCTCCAGCACTCCGTCGCGCCAGGTGATGCCGATGGCAACGCCGTCGAGCTTCGGCTCGCAGGCGTAGTCGATCTCGTGCCGGGCCTCGAGCCGCTCGCGCACGCGCCGGTCAAAGGCCTCCACCTCCTCGCGCGTGAAGGCGTTGTCGAGCGACAGCATCGGTACCTGGTGGCGGACCTCGGCGAACCCGGCGACCGGCACGCCGCCCACCCGCTGGGTCGGTGAGTCGGGCCTCACCAGCTCCGGATGCCGTTGCTCGAGTTCGCGCAGCTCGCCGACCAGGCGGTCGTATTCCGCGTCCGGGATTTCCGGATCGTCGAGCGCATAGTAGCGATGGTCGTGGCGCGTGATCTCAGCCCGCAGCCAGTCCGCCCGCCGCCGCGCGCTTGCCGGTGCCGGCATGCTCAGGTCCGTCGCAGGCGCCGGTTCCGGTGCTCGAAGTGGACGAGCTCGTCGCGCAGGTTGAGGATCCGTTGCGCGGTCAGCGAGCTGCCCTGCTCGTCCTGGATCTGGCCCCGCAGGCGCTCGACCAGGTGCCGGGCCGCGGCGAGCACGGTGTCGAAAGTGGTCGGCGCGTCGAGCGGACCCGGCACGATCCCGAACAGCGAGACACCCGGAAATTCCTGGGTGTCCATCGTCGCCAGATCGAACGAGCCCGGTTCCATCATGCTGGCGACGTAGTACAGCGTCTTGCCGTCCTCGCGCTGGCGGTGAAATATGGAATAGCGTCCGTGGACGAGCCCCTCGGCCTCGAGGGCCTCGCGCAGCTGCCGCCCGCCCCAGCGACCACTGCCCGCAATCAGCCGCAGGGCGACGATCCGCTGACTGGCGGCCGCCTCGGTGCGCTGTACCGCGGGGTCGCTGCTGACCGCTTCCTCGGGTTCCGGCTTCGGCGCGACCTCAGAGCGTTCGAGCGGCTGCGTGCGCACCCACGGCGCGCGATGATCGGCATCCAGCTCGGCATTGGCGGTGTCATCGAGGTCGCGCGACGCCGGTACGTCCTGCAGGTCGTACAGCCTGGCGATGGCCGAGGGCTGCGACTGCGGGTCCGGCAGGCGCCGGCGGTCGCGACCAATATAGGCAGAGACGTCCACCTCCAGATCCTCGGGAATCTCGATCAGCGGTGGCCGGCGTGGCGCCTGGATCCGTTCGCTGACGGTGGCAGCGGGTGGCTCCGGCTCGGCGACACCCTCGAGCGTCGGCTCGGTCCGCGCCCGCGGCGGCGGATCGCCGAACTCATACCCGGATCGCGGCCGGCGGGTCTCCCACCACCACAGGCCCAGGATCAGCGCGACGCCGAGGGCCAGCAGGATCCAGCGCAGTTCCGGCACGGTGGTGCCTCCCTGTTACCCGGCCGCCGCCAGGCGGACCGCCTCGTCCACATCCACCGCCACCAGTCGCGACACTCCCGGCTCACTCATCGTGACGCCGATCAGCTGGCCGGCCAGCTCCATCGTCGACTTGTTGTGGGTGATGAACATGAACTGCACGCGCGCGGACATCTCGCGCACGATATCGCAGAACCGGCCGACATTGTGATCGTCGAGCGGCGCGTCGACCTCATCGAGCAGGCAGAACGGCGCCGGGTTCAGCTCGAAGATCGAGAACACCAGCGCAACCGCGGTCAGCGCCTTCTCGCCACCGGACAACTGGCTGATCGTGCTGTTGCGCTTGCCGGGCGGACGGGCCATGACCGTAACACCGGCCGTCAGCGGATCGTCGCCGGAGAGCTCGAGATAGGCGCTGCCACCACCAAAGAGGCGCGGGAACTTCTCCTGCAGGCCGGCATTGATCCGGTCGAAGGTATCCTGGAAGCGCGTGCGCGTCTCCCGGTCGATCTTGCGGATCGCCAGCTCCAGCGTGCCGAGCGCGTCGGTCAGGTCGGTGAACTGGCGATCCAGGTACTCCTTGCGCGCGGACTGCTCGCGCAGCTCGTCGATCGAGGCCAGGTTCACCGCCCCGAGCCGCTCGATGCGCTCGGTGACCTCGGTAAGCTCCTGGTCACGCTCCAGGACGGTAGCCTCGGCCGGCAGTCCGCCGCCGACTTCGGCCAGGTCCAGATGGGTGCCCGCGAACTGCTCCAGCAGCGCTTCGCGACGGACGCGGGCCTCCTGCAGGCCGAGGCTGACCTCGGCGAGCGCGGTGCGCGCGGTTTCGACGCGGGTCTCGGCCTGGTGTCGTCCGGCGTCCTGCTCACGCACGCTGGCATCGGCCTCGTCGACGGAGCGTCGGGACTCGGCCAGCTCCCGCTCGACGACGAGGCGTCGTTCGAGCTGCTGCTGCAGCTCGGCCTCGAGCCCGGCGAGCGGCTGCTCCGCGCCGGCCACCTGCGCCTCCAGCTCCGTGCGGCGGGCCGCGAGCTGGCGCACCTGTTCCTGGATCCGCTCGAGGCTGGTGCGCACCGAGACGATCGTGGAACGCTGCGCCTCGGCGCGGATCTCGGCCTCGCGCAATGCGGCCAGTTGCCCGGCCAGCTGCCCGCGCGCCGCACCGAGCCGCTCGCGCAGCACCTCGCGCTCGCTGTCGAGCGCGGCGCGCCGCTGCTCGTGCGCCTGCAGCTCCGCGAGTCCCGCCTCGAGTCGCTGGCGGGCCGCGCGCACCTCGGCCGCATCGTGCTCCATCTCGGCGCCGGCCTGCTGCACCTCGGCCTGCAGCCGGGCCAGGCGCTCCCCGGCGTGCTGCGCGCGCGCGCGCATCGATTCGAGCGCACCGCGCGCCGTCACCAGCTCGTGGTGCGAGCGGTTCACCGCGACCTGCTGCTCCTCGCGCTGCCGGTCGAGGTCGATGACCCGCTGGCGACGGGCCGCGAGCCCGCGCTCCTGTTCCGCTACGCGGGCCTCGCCGCCGGCCGCCGCCGCGCGCAGCCGGCGCAGGTCCTGTTCGCGAACCAGCACGCCACTGTGCGCGTCCTGGTCGCGCGCCACGCGCAGCCAGTCCCGCCCGATCCAGACACCGTCGCGCGTGATGATGGACTGGCCCGGCCGCAGGTCCCCGCGCCGCGCCAGCGCCTCCGACAGCCGGTCGACGGCGATGATGCCCTCGAGCAGGCCCTCGAGCACGGCCGGTCCGGCGACCCGCGAGCGCAACGATCCGGCCGCTGCCGGAGCCGTCTCGGTGCCGGAAGTCTCGGCAAACGCCACCTGCCCGACCTGCAGCCCGTCAATGATATCGAGCACCGACCCCAGGCCCTCGGTGCACACCGCCTCGAGGTAGGATCCGAGCGCGGTCTCGACTGCGCGTTCCCATCCCGCCTCGACCTCGAGCCGCTGCGCGAGCCGCGGCCGCGACTCGAGCCGGTGACTCGCCAGCCATTCGACCACGCGGCCCTGCACCAGCCCGAGCGCCGCCTTCTGCAGCGCCTCGGCGGAAACGAGTTCCCCGCGCGCGGCCTGCAGTTCGCCGCGGACCCGGTCGAGCTCGCCCGCGATGTCCTTCTCGGCAGCACGCTCGGCCTGCAGGCCAGAGAGTGTCGCCTCCAGCGCGCCCCGCGCCGCATCGCCGGCCTCGCGGGCCTGCGCCTCGGCGGCAACCAGTTCCTGCTCGCTCCCGGTCGCGAGCTGTTCGAGGTGCCCGCGCTCCTGTTCCAGGCGCTCGCGCTGGGCCAGCAGCCGCGCCAGGCGCGTCTCGATCTGCTCGATGCGGGTGCGCTCGACCAGCGTGCGCTGCGCGGTATCCCCGGCTGCACGACTGGCCTCGTCCGAGCGCTGCTGCCAGTCCTGCATCGCCGCCTCGGCGCCCTCGGCGGTCGCGGCCGCGGCGGCATGGTCCGCGCGCGCCGCCGCGAGCGCCGGCTCCGCCTGGGACAGCGCCGTGGTCAGCGCCGCGAGCTGCTGCTGGTCCCGCTCCAGCAGGCCGCTCGACTCGGTGTGCTCAGCCGTGATGCGCTCGAAATCGGCGCGCTGGCGCTGGCGCAACTCGCGCGCGTGCTGCAGCGCCTGCTCGGTCCGCGTGGCCTCCGCACCGGCCTGGTAATAGCGACCCTGTACGGCGTTCAACTGCTCGCTGCGCTCGGCATGCAGCGCGCGGGCGCGCTCGACGGCGGCCTCGGCCGCGCGCAGCCCGGCCGTTTCCGCCTGCAGCGTGGTCTCGCACCCGGCGGCCTGCAGCTCGCGCTCCGCGGTATCGCGGTCGAGTTCACGGATGCGCAGCGCGAGCAGTTCAGCCTGCAGGCGCTGCTGGCGCTCACGGTACTCCTGGTAACGGCGCGCGGCGCCGGCCTGCCGCTGCAGGTTGCGGATCTGCCGGTCGACCTCCTCGCGCAGGTCGTTGAGGCGCTCGAGGTTCTCGCGGGTATGGGAAATGCGCGTCTCGGTCTCGCGGCGGCGGTCCTTGTAGCGCGAGATGCCGGCCGCTTCCTCGATGAACGCGCGCATATCCTCGGCGCGCGCCTCGATCAGCCGCGAGATCATGCCCTGCTCGATGATCGCATAGCTGCGCGAGCCGAGCCCGGTTCCCAGGAACAGGTGGGTGATGTCCTTGCGCCGGCAGCGGGTGCCGTTGATCAGGTAGGTCGAATTGCCGTCGCGCGAAACCATGCGCTTCAGCGAGATCTCGGCATAGTTCGCGTACGCGCCGCCGATTGCGCCGTCGGCGTTGTCGAACACGAGCTCGACCGATGCGGTACCGACGGGCTTGCGGTCGCGCGAACCGTTGAAGATTACGTCGGTCATCGACTCGCCACGCAGCGTCTTTGCGGAAATCTCGCCCATGACCCAGCGGACCGCGTCGATGACGTTGGACTTGCCGCAGCCGTTCGGCCCGACCACGCCCGTCAGGTTGCCTGGAAACGCAACGACCGTTGGATCGACGAACGACTTGAAGCCGGCGAGTTTGACTCTGGACAGACGCATGCGGACCCTGCAGATGGAAGTGGCGACCACGCACGCATGCGCGCGTGGCCTGTACCGGTCGCGTAGTGTAGATTAACCACTCCGCGTTGACGACGACTGCCACACGATGACCACGCCCGCCCCGGACGCTGCTGCTGGCCGCCGGACCGCCCCGTCCGCGGACCTCGAGACGTTTCCCAATCCCGCGCCTGGCCGCGACTACACGATCCGGATGCGGCTGCCGGAATTCACCTGCCTGTGCCCGCGGACCGGCCAGCCGGACTTCGCGACCCTCGATCTCGACTACATCCCGGACCAGCGCTGCGTCGAGCTGAAGTCGCTCAAGCTCTACATCTGGTCGTTCCGGGACCGCGGCACTTTCCACGAGGCGGTCACCAACGAGATTGTCGACCAGCTGGTCGGCGTGCTGGATCCCCGCTTCCTGCGCCTGACCGCCCACTTCCATGTGCGCGGTGGCATCACCACGAGTGTCACGGTCCTGCACCGGCAGGCCGGCTGGGACGGGCCGGTCGGTGCGATTGGCACTGGACCCTCGGGACCTGGAGGCTATAATCCCGCGCTCGATTGAACCGGCAGCGGAGAACTCGATGCCCGCCAGAAAGGCGCCCAGGAACAGGAAGCCCCCCGCGAAGACGGCTGCCGGCCGGAAGGCGGCTGTCGCCAAATCGGCCACCCGGGTCCGCACGGCCAAGGCTGCGGCAAAGCCCAGGTCCACGACCGTCGCCAAGGCTACCCGACCTGCATCCAGGCGGTCCGCCAAGCCAGCGGCGAAACCGGCGGCACGACCGACTCCCAAGCCAGCTGGCAAGGCCAGGCCGGCCCGTCCGGCGCTGCCTCCGCGCGCGGCGGTTGCCGAGCCGAAGCCGGTGGCACCGGCAGCGCCGCCGAAGGCGCGCAGCAAGCCCCGGGCAGCCGCGGCGGCCGTCCCGGTGGCTGCGCCGCAGGCCGTGCACCCGCCGGTAGCGCCACCGGTCACCGCCATTGCAGTGGCACGCGCTGCCAGCCGACCGCGTCCGCAGGCGGTGCAATCGGCGCTGAACGAGGACGAGGACGAGCGGCCGGGGCACAACCTGCTGCTGGGGCCGCGCAATGTACGGCCGTACCTGGAGCGCTCGGACGAGGCGTACATGAGCCAGCACCAGCTCGCGCACTTCCGGACCATCCTCAATTCCTGGAAGCGCGACCTCATGGAGGAGGTCGACCGCACGATGAACCACATGAAGGACGAGGCGGCCAATCCGCCGGATCCGAACGATCGGGCCTCGCTGGAATCGGAATTCGCGCTGGAACTGCGGACCCGCGACCGCGAACGCAAGCTGATCCGCAAGATCGAGGAAGCGCTCGGCCGGATTGACGACGGCAGCTACGGCTACTGTCTCGAGACCGGCGAGCCGATCGGCGTCAAGCGCCTCGAAGCGCGCCCGGTGGCGACCTTGTGCATCGAGGCCCAGGAACGCCGGGAACGGCGGGAAAAACAGTACGGCGACCGCGACGACTGGTACCGCTGAGCGGCCCCGCGGCCGCTTCGCTCCGACTCCCTCCGGGCCCCTGCACCTCGGTTCCCTGCTGGCGGCCGCCGGCAGTTACCTCGATGTTCGTACCCGCGGCGGCGACTGGCTGCTGCGCATCGAGGATCTCGATCAGCCCCGCAACGTTCCGGGCATGAGCGACCGGATCCTCCATACGCTCGATGGATTTGGATTTGAATGGACTGGAAACGTAGTTTTCCAGAAAGATCGAATAGACGTCTACGCGAAGGCCCTGGAACAGCTCGAAGCCGGCGGCCACGTCTATGCCTGTCGATGCACGCGGGCGCAGCTCGCCTCCGCCAGCACCGAGCCTGGGCTCGAGCCGGTTCATTCCTGCGCCTGCCGGAACGCCACGGACCGCCGGTCCGGGCCACACGCCATCCGCTTCCGGACTGAGCCGCAACCAGCCACGGTGCGGTTTTCGGATGCCTGGCAGGGACCGATCGAACAGGATTGCCGCAGCGAGGCCGGGGACTTCGTGATCCGCCGTCGCGACGGCGTCTTCGCTTACCACCTGGCGGTGGTCGTGGACGATGAACTGCAGGGCATCAACCGGATCGTCCGGGGAGCCGACCTCCTGGCCAGTACGCCACGGCAGATCCTGCTGCAACGGGCGCTCGGCTACCGAAGCCCGACCTACGCCCACCTGCCGCTGCTGGTCGAGCCGGACGGCCGCAAACTCGCCAAGTCACGACATGCCCTGCCGCTCGACCTGGCGCGGGCGTCCGGACTGCTGTGCGAGGTGCTCACCTGGCTGCGCCAGGACCCGCCCGCGGGGCTCGCCCGCGCCCCGCTGCAGGAGGTCTGGGCCTGGGCTTTCGCCCATTGGCAGCCGTCCCGGTTCGCGGGCTGCCGTGAATTGCGGCTGCCCGCGACCTGAGGCCGGCGACTATTCGGCGTCGAGCCCGCGCATCGACAGCCGCACGCGGCCCTGCCGATCCACCTCGAGCACCTTGACGCGCACGGCATCGCCCTCTTTCAGCTTGTCGCTGACGCGCTCGACGCGCTCCTCGGAGATCTGCGAGATGTGCACGAGTCCGTCACGGCCCGGGAGAATCGAGACGAAGGCCCCGAAATCCATCAACCGCACGACCCGGCCGTGATAGACGCGGCCGACCTCGACGTCGGCGGTGATCATCTCGATGCGCCGCAGGGCCTCGCGGCCCGAAACCTGGTCCACCGAGGCGATCTTGACGGTGCCGTCGTTCTCGATGTCGATCGTCGTACCGGTCTCCTCGGTGATCTGCCGGATGACCGCGCCACCCTTGCCGATGACATCGCGGATCTTCTCCGGATCGATCTTGATGGTCACGATCGTCGGCGCCCACTCGGACATCTCCGGGCGTGCATGGTCCAGTACCTTGTTCATCTCGCCGAGGATGTGCAGGCGCCCGGCCCGGGCCTGATCCAGCGCGACCTGCATGATCTCGGCAGTAATGCCGTTGATCTTGATGTCCATCTGCAGCGCGGTGACGCCCGCAGCCGTGCCCGCCACCTTGAAGTCCATGTCGCCGAGGTGATCCTCATCGCCCAGGATATCGGTCAGCACGGCAAAGCGATCGCCCTCCTTGACCAGGCCCATCGCGACGCCCGCGACCGGGGCCTTGAGCGGCACGCCCGCGTCCATCAGCGAGAGGCTGGTGCCGCAGACGGTCGCCATCGAGCTGGAGCCGTTCGACTCCAGCACTTCGGAAACCACGCGCAGCACGTACGGGAACTCCTCGAGGTTCGGCATCACCGCCGCGATGCCGCGCCGCGCCAGGTTGCCGTGGCCGATTTCACGGCGTTTCGGCGAGCCCATGAAACCGGTCTCACCGACCGAGAACGGCGGGAAGTTGTAGTGCAGCATGAACGGCTCGCGGCGCTCGCCGGCCAGCGCGTCGACGATCTGCGCGTCGCGGCCGGTGCCGAGCGTCGTCGCCACCAGCGCCTGGGTCTCGCCGCGCGTGAACAGCGCGGAACCGTGGGTGCGCGGCAGCATGCCGACCTCGATGGTGATCGGCCGGACGGTGCGGGTGTCGCGGCCATCGATACGCGGCTTGCCGTCGAGGATCCGGTTGCGGACCAGGCGGTATTCCAGCTCGTGCAGCTCCGTGGACACCTGCTCGCGGGTGTACTGCGGCGCGTCGCCACCGGCGAGCGCGGCCAGCACCGCGTTTCTGATTTCCTCGAGGCGCGCGACCCGGGCCTGCTTGACGACGATGCCGTAGGCCTCGGCGATGCCGGTCGCGGCCTGCGCCGCCACCGCCTGCGTGAGTGCGTCGTGCGGCGCCGGGGCCTGCCAGTTCCAGCGCGGCTTGCCGGCCTCGTGCACCAGCCGGCGGATCGCCTCGATGGCGACCTGCATCTGGCCGTGGCCGAAGAGCACCGCGCCCAGCATGACCTCCTCGGACAGGCAATCAGCCTCCGATTCGACCATCAGCACGGCCTCATGAGTGCCGGCGACGATCAGGTCGAGATCCGATTCAGTCCGCAGCTGGCCCGCCGTCGGATTCAGTACGTAGGCTCCGTCGATCCAGCCGACCCGCGCGGCCGCGATCGGCCCGTTGAACGGCACGCCCGCCAGGGCGAGTGCCGCCGAGGCGCCGAGCAGCGCCGGAACGTCCGGATCGATCTCGGGATCGACCGAGAGTACGGTCGCGACGACCTGCACCTCGTTCTTGAAGCCATCCGGAAACAGCGGGCGGATCGGCCGGTCGATCAGCCGTGAAGTCAGCACCTCCTTCTCCGAAGGCCGGCCCTCGCGCTTGAAGAAGCCGCCCGGGATCTTGCCGGCAGCGTAGGTCTTCTCCACGTAGTTGACGGTCAGCGGGAAGAAATCGCGAGCCGGATCGGCGGTCCTGCGGGCCACCGCGGTGACCAGCACCACGGTGTCGCCCATCGACACCAGCACGGCGCCATCCGCCTGCCGCGCCATGCGGCCAGTCTCGATGGTGACGCTGCGGTCACCATATGAAAAGCTCTGCCTGGATACGCTCACGCGGTTCTCACTTGTGTTTCGATTGGATGTTCAGCGGTCGGCGGCCCGCCGGCCCTGGCGGGTCGCGGGCGTCCGGCGCGCCTCAGCGGCGCAGGCCAAGATCGGCGACGACCTTCGTGTAGCGCTCCGGAGCCACGGCCTTGAGATAATCGAGCAGCTTGCGCCGCTGGGCGACCATCTTGAGAAGTCCACGCCGCGAGGCATGGTCGCTCTTGTGCGTCGTGAAATGGGTGGTGAGGCCGTTGATGCGCTCGGACAGCAGCGCGATCTGCACTTCCGGCGAGCCCGTGTCCTGGACCGAGCGCTGGAACCGGCCGACGACCTCGGCCTTCTGGGTATTCGTAAGTGGCATGTTCGGTTACTTGAGCCTTTTGGTCAGCCGCGCATTGTACGCGCGGGGGCGGGCTGCCTCAAGCTGAAACGGGGCCCGGAACGCCCAGGTTCACCATGATCCGCTCCGGCGCCAGGCGCCGGCCGTCCGCCAGCATCCGTCCGACGCCGAGGAAGAGCCCGCCGGTCCCGTACATGCGCACGCGCTCGCCCGGCGGCCCGGCGACGAAGACCGGCTGGCCCTGCAGCACCCAGGCCTGTTCGGCGACCCCCAGCGCGATCGCCGGCAGCCCGGGCAGCGCCGCATCCGCCGGCAGCAACAGCGCGTCGAGAGCCGCCGGCGACCGTGCGCCGAGTTCCTCGAGGTCGGCCAGCGTGTGCATCGCCGGCTCCCGGAACGGACCGAGGCTGACCCGGCGCAGGCCCGCTACGTAGCCCTGCGTGCCGCAGGCCCGGGCGAGGTCCTCGACCAGCGTGCGCACGTAGGTGCCCTTGCTGCACTCGACCTCGAGTTCCAGCCGATCCGGTCCGGTGAGGCGTATCTCCAGCCGATGAATCACGATCCGGCGCGGGGGCCGCTCGACCTCGAGCCCGCGGCGCGCGAGCTGATACAGCCGCTGGCCCGCGTGCTTCAGCGCGGAGTACATCGGCGGCACCTGCAGCGACTCGCCGCGAAAGCCGGCAGCGGCGCGCTCGACCTCGGCCTGGGAGAGCGCCGGCACCGGGGCGCGCTCGACGACCTCGCCCTCGGCATCGCCCGTCGCCGTACGCGCACCGAGTGCCGCCGTGACCAGGTAGGTCTTGTCGGCATCGAGCAGCATGCCGCAGATCTTGGTCGCCTGGCCGAAGCAGATCGGCAGCAGGCCGCTCGCGAGCGGATCGAGACTGCCGGTGTGGCCGGCCTTGCGGGCGCGCCAGATCCGGCGCAGCCGCTGCAGCGCGGCATTCGAGCTGAGACCCACCGGCTTGTCGAGCAGCACGATGCCGTCGACCTCACGCCACCGCTCCACCCGTGGCGCCGCGGCGCCGTTCATTCCTCCGCCGGATCGGCCGCGGCCGCCCGCCGCCGGTCGCTGGCGACCGCGTCGTCGATCAATGCCGACAGGCGCGCACCACGTTCGATGGACTCATCCGCGCGGAACTCGAGCTCCGGGGCGACCCGCAGGCGCATCTGCTTGCGGATTTCGTGACGCAGGAAACCCGCGGTGCCCTGCAAGGCCGCCACCAGCAGGGCCGCATCACCGCCGCCGGCGAACGGGGTCACGAACACGCGCGCGTGACCGAGATCGCGCGCCACCTCCACGGCCGTCACCGTCAACGGGCCGACCCGTGGATCACGGACCTCGCGCCGGATCAGCTCCGGCAGCAGCCGCAGCAGCTGTTCCTCGACTCGCCGGGCTCGCGGGAATTCACGTGGCATGGCGGCTCAGGCCAGCTGGCGCGCGACCTCGACGCGCTCGAAGCACTCGATCTGGTCGCCGACCCGTACGTCGTTGTAGCCCTTGACGCCGATGCCACATTCAGTGCCCGCCCGGACCTCGGCGGCTTCGTCCTTGAAGCGGCGGAGTGATTCCAGCTCGCCCTCGAAGATCACGACGTTGTCGCGCAGCACGCGGATCGGGTTGTTGCGCCGCACGTGGCCATCCACGACCAGGCACCCGGCCACCGTGCCGAATTTGCTGGAACGAAATACGTCGCGCACCTCGGCCAGGCCGACGATCGTCTCCTTGACCTCCGGCGCCAGCAGGCCGGTGAGCCGGGTGCGGATATCGTCGATGGCCTCGTAGATGATGCTGTAGTAGCGCACCTCGACGTTGCGGTCGCGCATCGCCGTCCGCGCAGCGGCATCCGCACGCACGTTGAAGGCGATGATCTGGGCGCCCGAGGCGGCCGCCAGCATCACGTCGGACTCGGTGATCCCGCCGACGCCGCTGGCGACGAGCTTGACACTGACCTCGCCGGTCCCGAGCTTGGTCAGCGCCTCGCGCAGCGCCTCGCCCGAGCCCTGCACGTCGGCCTTGATCAGCAGGTTCACGACGCCGGCCTTCGCGTCCTCGCCCATCTGCGCGAAGGCGTCGCCGCCGCGCGGACCCGCCTGCCGGGCGAGCCGAACGTCGCGGAACTTGCCCTGCCGGTGCAGCGCAACCTCGCGCGCCTTGCGCTCGCTGTCCACCGCCAGCAACTCGTCACCGGCATTCGGCGGGCTCGACAGGCCGAGCATCTGTACCGGGATCGAGGGCCCGGCCGACCCGGTCTCGCGACCGAGCTCGTCGAACAGCGCACGCACGCGCCCGAACTGCTCGCCGGCGACGACCGGATCGCCGACCTTCAGCGTCCCGCGCTTGACCAGCACGGTCGCCACGGCACCGCGCCCGCGTTCGATGCTGGCCTCGAGCACGACACCGACCGCCGGCGCGTCGACGACGGCCCGCAGCTCCAGCACCTCAGCCTGCAGCAGGATCGACTCGAGCAGCCGGTCCACCCCGGCACCGGTCTTGGCCGACACCGGCACGAACATCGTGTCGCCGCCCCAGTCATCGGCGATCACGCCCTCCTGGGTCAGCTCGCTGCGAACCCGCTCCAGATCGGCATCGCTCTTGTCGATCTTGTTGATCGCGACGATCAGCGGAACGTTGGCAGCCTTCGCGTGCTGGATCGCTTCGCGGGTCTGCGGCATCACGCCGTCGTCGGCGGCAACCACCAGGATCACGATGTCGGTGACCTGCGCGCCGCGGGCCCGCATCGCCGTGAAGGCCGCGTGGCCCGGCGTATCGAGGAAAGTGACCACGCCGCGTGGCGTCTCGACGTGATACGCACCGATATGCTGGGTGATGCCGCCCGCCTCGCCGGCCGCAACCTTGGTGCGGCGGATGTAGTCGAGCAACGAGGTCTTGCCATGGTCCACGTGACCCATGATCGTGACCACCGGCGGCCGGGGCAGCTCCTCGTGCGAGGCGCGCATGCCTCCCTGCAGCTCGTCCTCGATCTGGTCGCCCTTGAGGACCTGGGCCGTGTGGCCCATTTCCTCGATCACCAGCACGGCCGTATCCTGGTCGATCACCTGGTTGATGTTGGCGATGACACCCATCCCGAGCATGGCCTTGATGACCTCATTGGCCTTGACCGCCATGCGGTTGGCAAGCTCGGCCACGGTGATCGTCTCGCCCACCGGCACCTCGCGGCGCGCCGGCTGCGTCGGCAGCTCGAAGCCATGCTTGCGATCCGCGGTCGCGGTGGCGGCACGGCGCCGCGTGTCAGTGCGGGAGCGGCCCTTCTTGTGGCGCGCCGACAGACCGCCGGCGATGTGCAGCTCCTCGCGGCCGAAGCGCGGCGCGCCACGGTCGTCCTCGGTGGTCTTGCGGGCCTTTTCCTCGCGCAGGCGGCGCTCCTTCTCCGCCTGCTCACGCGTGCGCTGCTCGGCCTCGATCCGGGCCTGCTCTTCGGCCTGCCGGCGCGCCGCGTCCTCGACGCTGCGCCGCTCCGTCTCCTCGCGCTCGCGGCGCTCCCGCTCGCGCAGCTCGAGTTCCTGCCGCGCATGGTCCTCGGCGGCGCGGCGCTCGGCCTCCACCGCATCGCGCTGCCGGTCGATCTCCTCCTGGGCGACGCGCGCCTGTTCCTCGAGGACGTCGCGCTTGATGTAGGTGCGCTTGCGGCGCACCTCGACGTTGACCGTCCGCGCGCGGCCCTGCGGCGCCGCGACCCGGATCTCGCTCTGGGCCTTGCGCCGCAGCGTGATCCGGCGCGGTGCCCCGCCGTCCTCGCCCTTGCCGTGCGCCTTGCGCAGGTGGGTCAGCAGCTCGTGCTTGGCATCCTCGCTGATGAGGTCCGCGGGGCCCTGCACGCTGATGCCGGCCTCCTCCAGCTGCGCCAACAGCCGCTCGACCGGAACCTTCAGGACTTCGGCGAATTGTTCGACCGTGACGTCAGACATGTTCTGTTACCTCCCGACCGGCCTCAGGCCTGCCCGGCAGCCTCGAACCAGTGGGCGCGAGCGGCCATGATCAAGCGGCCGGCGCGCTCCGGATCGAGCCCCGGGACCTCCGCAAGTTCGTCGACGGACTGCTCGGCCAGCTCGTCACGCGTGCAGATGCCGCGCGCCGCCAGTTCGTAGGCCAGCTCCCGGTCCATGTCCTCGATCGCCAGCAGGTCCTCGGCCGGCCCGGCCGTCTCGACCTTCTCCTCGCTCGCGATCGCCTGGGTCAGCAGCGCGTCGCGGGCGCGGTTGCGCAGCTCCTCGACCATTTCCTCGTTGAACTCCTCGATTCCGAGCAGTTCACCGGTCGGCACGTAGGCGACCTCCTCGATCGTCGAAAAACCCTCCTGGACCAGCACGCTGGCAACGTCCTCGTCCACGTCGAGCAGGGTCTTGAACATGTCGCGCAGCTGGCCCGCCTCCTGGTCGCCACGCTCGCTGGCCTGCTGCTCGGACATCACGTTCAGGCGCCAGCCGCTCAGCTCGCTGGCCAGCCGCACGTTCTGGCCGCCGCGGCCAATCGCCTGCGACAGGCGTTCCTCGGTCACCGCGATGTCCATCGAATGCGCATCCTCGTCCACGACGATCGAGGTGACCTCGGCCGGCTGCATCGCGTTGATCACGAACTGGGCCGGGTTGTCCACCCACGGAATGATGTCCACGCGTTCGCCGGCAATCTCGTTCGACACCGCCTGCACGCGCGAGCCACGCATGCCGACGCAGGCGCCAACCGGGTCGACCCGCGGATCCAGGCTCTTGACCGCGATCTTGGCGCGCGCACCGGGATCGCGCGCCGCACCAAGAATATTGATCAGCCCCTGGCCCACCTCCGGAACCTCGAGCTTGAACAGCTCGATCAGGAAGTCCGGCGAGGTGCGCGACAGGAACAGCTGCGGTCCGCGCACCTCGGAGCGCACTTCGCGCAGCAGCGCCTTCAGGCGGTCCTGCGGGCGCACGATCTCGCGCGGGATCATGTGCTCGCGCGGCACGAAGCCCTCGGCAGTGCCGCCGAGGTCGATGTAGACGCCGTGGCGATCCACGCGCTTGACGATCCCCGACACCAGCGTGCCGACGCGCTCGTTGTACTCATCCACGACCTGCGCGCGCTCGGCCTCGCGGACCTTCTGCACGATGACCTGCTTGGCGGTCTGTGCGGCGATGCGGCCGAAGGCGACCGATTCCAACGGCACCTCGACGTAGCCGCCGACCTCGGCTGCCGGATCCACGTCGCGGGCGTCGTCGAGCCGCAGCTCCCGCTGCGGGAACTCCAGCTCGTTCGAATCGTCGGCGAACACCTTCCAGCGCTGGAAGGTCAAGTACTCGCCGGTACGCCGGTCGATCGCGACGCGCACGTCGATGTCCTCGCCGTGCTTGCGGCGAGTCGCGGTCGCGAGCGCGGCCTCGAGCGCGTCGAAAATGATTTCGCGCGTCACGCCCTTCTCGTTCGACACGGCATCGACGACTTCGAGTATCTGTTTGTTCATGCTGGTCTCTCTAACCCCGATCGCGCCGGCCATCAGCCCGCCAGTCGCGCCTTGCTGATCCCCGCAAGCGGCAGGGACCAGGTCCGTTGATCCACCTCGATGCGCACCCGGCCGTCCTCGCAGCCGAGCAGCCGGCCACGGAAGCGCCGGCGACCTTCCTGCGGTTCGGCGAGTTCGATCCGGGCCTCGCTGCCGCTGAACCGCGCGAAGTGAGCAGCGGTCCGCAGCGGCCGGTCGAAACCCGGCGAGGACACCTCGAGCTGGTACGCCCGCCCGATCGGGTCGGCCTCTTCCAGCCGCGCGCCCACGGCACGGCTGGTCCGCTCGCAGTCATCCAGCCTTACCGGTGCGCCGTCGGTCCGGTCGATATACACGCGCACCAGCGCCCGCTGCCCCGCCGGACTGAACTCCAGTTCGACGAGCTCGTAGCCCAGGTCCGCCACCACCGGCTCGAGCAGGGCGAACAATCGGTCCCGCATCGTGCCTCCGCCGGTCCTCCAAAAAAGAAAATGGGCACGAGGCCCACTTCCGGTCGTCCTGGCCGGCCCAAACAAAAAAGCCCCGCGAGGGGCCTTCAGGGACGACCTTCCGGTTTCGGGGGCTCCGCGCCGGGGCCTCGCCACCCACGCCGCGGCGGCGTTAGCCACGCCCCCGACCGCGCCGCATCATAGCGCAGGGCCGCAGGCGCCTCAACCGGAAAGCCGGGCGCCGGTTCCGGTGCGCGAATTGGAATAGCCCGGTGGTCACCCTATCATTCATTGACGACCGGAACGTTGGTCGGGGAGGATCCGGATGGCCGCAGCACCGCTGGCGTCGCTCACGCGCATCGCCCGGCAATTTGTCCCTGGGGTGGCGACGCGCAAGCTGGAACTGCTCGCCGGACTCGACCGCGCGCGGTTGCGGAGCGCGGACCAGGTGTTCCGCCTGCACGAACTGCTGTGCTATCTCGTCGCCTGCCCGGATGATCGCCGGATCCACGCCCGGGCGCGCCGGATGCTGCGCCGGTTCGCCCAGCGCCCGGACCTGCGCCATCACCGCGCGCAGCTCGCCGGCAGCGGTATTGCAGGAACCGACACGCCCTATCGCTACTTCTGGCCCACGGCCGACTGGCTCCGGCGCAGCTGGCCCGGCCGGCTGCACCTGGATCGGCCGGACCCGGAGGGCGAGGAGCGCCTGCGTGCCGCCCTGCCCCTGCTGCTCACCCCGTCCCAGGCCGAATGGCTGCGCGAAAGCCGGATTGATCCTTTCGAGGCACTCGACACACTGAGATCCCCCGGCCTCACGGACGCCGAGTACCTGCTGGGCCTGATCGCCGGGATGCCCGGTGATGACCACGGCCGCGAGCACTTCGGCGATGGGCTCGACCTGGGGTACCGGCTGGAGGCCGGACCCGGCACTCCGCAGCGCAGCACGACGGCATTCCTGACCTCCCCCATGCATTACCAGAGGACGCCTCCCGACACGCGACGCCCCGAGCTGCGCGTGGAGACCCGGCGGACTCCGCTCGGCATCCGCGCACTGCGCGGCCGGGCGGCGCGGCAGATGATCGAGCTCGCGCGGACCTGCATGGTCACGCGGGAACGCGACCTGGCGGCGTTCCAGTTCGCCGACCCCGCCGATGTGTTCGTCGTCGATGACGGCGGCGGCCTCGCGTTCGCGCTGATGGGCACGACGCCAGCCCGGCGGGCGCTGCTGCCGGCGACCTATGGAGCGCTGATGCTCCGCAACGGCGTGCCGGTCGGCTACGTGCAGCTCGACCTGCTGGGCCGTCACGCGGCACTGTCCTTCAATACCTTTGCGACCTTCCGCGGCACGGGCACGGCGCTCTTGTTCGCCCGCCTGCTCGCGGTCGCCCGGCACGTCTTCGGCTGCGACGAATTCAGTATCGAGCCCTACCAGCTCGGCGAGGGCAACGAGGAAGGCATCGAGTCCGGCGCCTGGTGGTTCTATTACCGCCTCGGCTTCCGGCCACGGGCGGCCGAGGCCCGCCGGCTGGCCGCGCGCGAACTCGCGCGCAAGGCTGCGAACAGCCGCTATCGCAGCGCACCCGGGACCCTGCGCACACTGGCGCGCTGGCATCTGTTCCTCGCACTGGAACCGGGCCGACAGGCCCGGCTGCCGCGGACCGCCCCCTGGCTCGATGCGGCGGCCGGTGCGCTGCGTCACCAGGGGGATCCGGATCCGCGGCGGCGAACGGCCGCCGTCGTGGCCGCCGCGCTGCAGAAGATCGGGCCAGCGAGCCCGCCACGACTGGCAGCAAGCGAACGGGTCGCGCTCGAGCGCTGGGCGCCGCTGGTGCTCGCGATCCCGGATCTCCACCACTGGTCGGTGGCAGAGCGTCGCGCGTTGTGGCGACTGATCCTGGCCAAGGGCGGGCGCAGCGAGCGGGATTTCCAGATCCGGCTGCTGCAACACTCCCGGCTGCGGGCGGTGCTCGACTGTTGAGCCGGCCCGCGGGCGATCGGCCGGTTCCTAGGGAGCGTCGCGGCAGTTGGTCCTGCCGCCGCCGCTGCGATCCTCGGCGTTGATCGTCATTGCGGAAGCCTCGGCACAGTTCACGTCCATGCCCGACAGGTTGCCGGTCACGCTGGCCCAGTTGAACCGCGCTTGCGCCAGCGAGCCGACGTGCACGCCATCCAGGCCATTGCCGGTAATGCGGACCCCATGGCCAACCGAGGCACTGCCGGTATCCACGAACAGGCCATGCTCGCCGTTGTTGGCAATCCGGGCCGCCCCGGCCAGGTGCAACTCCGCTCCCGGTTCGATCCAGACACCGTGGCCCGCATTGCCGGTGATCTCGCCATCGGCAACCAGGATGGAGTTGGCCCCGACCACGACGCCGTGAGCACCGCTGCCCCGGATCACGGATCCGGAACCAAAACTCACATTGGCCGAGTCACGCAGGCTCAGCCCGCCACCGCTATTCTCGATGACGGTCCGATCGATCCAGCTGAAGGAACCGCCGACCACGACGGCGTCGCGGGTCGCGCCCTTCACGACCAGGGTATCCAGATGACAGTTGCTGCCTTCGAGGCAGGTGACTCCGCTGGCACCACCGTGAATCGACAGACCCTCCAGGCGTACCCGTGGGGACTTGCGGATCAGCACCACCTGCGTCGCCTCCTCACTCTCGCCCGGCGTCGGATCATGGATGCTCGCGCCGTCCACGCCGTGGATGGTCAGGTCGGCGCGCTCGCTGATCACGACGGTCTCGTGACAGGCTCCGCGGACCGTGATGTTGTGCGTACCCGCCGCAGGCAGCCGGGCGATCGCAGCACTGATCGTCTGCTTCTTCTTCGCGCAGTTCACGTTGACGTTGGCGGCGTGCGCTGCCGGAACGCAGAGCAAAGCGGCCGCAAGCAGCGACCCCAACCACTGTGTGTGTTTCATCTGGACAAGCCCCCCGCACATGCTGTCAGTTGCGACAGCCCGCTGGCGGGGTGGCTTCCAGCACCGAATGCAGCTTCCCTGCTCGATCCGCCCGAGCTCAGAGGCCTCGCGGGCAATCGATGGTCACGCGACTGAATCTACGCCTCTGGCTCGGGCGGTGTCAAACGGTTCAGTCGACCGCGATCGTGCGTTTCCTGGCCTGCTCCACCGCGGGCAGCGTCGGTTCACGACGATGCTCGGCGGCGCCATCCAGGTGAAGAATGCTGCCAGGCGCTCCGGCGTTCCGAGGTCGGACCAGCCGCACGGTGGCACCGCCATGACCCGCAGGCGTTCGGTGGCTGCCTC
>SCUD01000075.1 GCA_004297335.1 Gammaproteobacteria bacterium | reverse complement strand
GCCGGAGACGCGGAATTCATGGCGGCCTGGGACCGGATCGAGGAGCACCTCGAGCGTCACCGCCCGCAGTTCATCCTGTTCCAGTGCGGAGCGGACAGCCTGGCCGGGGACCCGATCACGCACCTGGCTCTCAGCGAGGCCGCCCATGCGCATGCGGCGCGGCGACTGTGCGCGATCGCTGCCCGGCACGCGCAAGGCCGGGTGCTCGGCATGGGCGGCGGTGGTTACAACCGGGGCAACCTTGCGCGGGCCTGGACCGGCGTCGTGCGGGCGTTCATCGAGGCGGCCTGAGCGGACTCTTTCGGTTAAACTGCGGGCCCGCATGACCCCGTCGAACCAGTGCAAGGACAGTCCATGTTCGGTCCCGAGATGCGCATTGCTTCCTTCGATCCAGAACTCGCCGCGGCGATGGATGCCGAGCGCCGGCGCCAGGAGGAGCATCTCGAGCTGATTGCGTCCGAGAACTACGTCAGCCCGCGCGTGCTGGAGGCCCAGGGCTCGGTGCTGACCAACAAGTACGCCGAGGGCTACCCGGGCAAGCGCTACTACGGTGGCTGCGAATACGTCGATATCGCCGAGCAGCTGGCCATCGACCGGGCCTGCCGGCTGTTTGGCGCTGCCTACGCCAACGTGCAGCCGCACTCGGGTTCGCAGGCCAATGCCGCGGTCTACCTGGCCCTGCTGCAGCCGGGCGAGACACTGCTCGGCATGAGCCTGGATCATGGCGGACACCTGACCCATGGTGCGAAGGTCAACTTCTCCGGCCGTTTCTTCCATTCGGTGCAGTACGGCCTCGATCCGGCCACTGGCGAGATCGATTACGACGGCGTCCACCGGTTGGCCCTGGAACATCGTCCGAAGATGATCGTGGCGGGCTTCTCGGCCTACTCGCGCATCGTCGACTGGGCCCGGTTCCGGCAGATTGCCGATGCGGTCGGCGCCTGGCTGGTCGTGGACATGGCCCACGTGGCCGGCCTGGTCGCCGCCGGGCTGTATCCGAATCCGGTGCCGCATGCCGACGTGGTCACGACCACGACCCACAAGACCCTGCGCGGGCCGCGCGGCGGCCTGATCCTTGCGCGCGCCCACGACGAACTGCCGAAGCGGCTCAATTCCATGATCTTTCCCGGCACCCAGGGCGGGCCGCTGATGCATGTGATTGCCGCCAAGGCGGTCGCGCTGCTCGAGGCGCTGGCGCCGGAGTTCAAGGACTACCAGCAGCGCGTGCTGGTGAACGCCCGGGCGATGGCGGACGCACTCGCCGGCCGCGGCTACCGGATCGTGTCCGGCGGTACCGACAACCACCTGTTCCTGGTGGACCTGATCGGGCGTCAGCTCACCGGCAAGGATGCCGACGCGGCCCTGGGCCGGGCCCACATCACGGTCAACAAGAACGCGGTGCCGAACGACCCGCGGCCGCCGTTTGTCACCAGCGGATTGCGGATCGGCACGCCGGCGATCACGACCCGCGGCTGCGACGAGGCCGATGTACGGCTGGTCGGCGGGTGGATCGCCGATGTGCTCGATGCCGCCGGCGACGATGCGGTGGTCGCCCGGGTGCGCGCGGACGTGCGCGCGTTCTGCGGCCGTTTTCCTGTGTACGCCTGAGGCCGCGCGCCCGGGGGCGGCGATGCACTGCCCGTTCTGCAATCACGACGATACCAAGGTCACCGATTCGCGACTGGCCGGCGAGGGTCACCAGATCCGGCGGCGGCGCGAGTGCCAGGCCTGTGGCGAGCGCTTCACCACCTTCGAGACGGCGGAGCTCGTCATGCCGCAGGTGGTCAAGAGCGACCAGACCCGGCAGCCCTTCGACGAGGGCAAGCTGCGCTCCGGGATCCTCAAGGCGCTGGAGAAGCGGCCGGTCGGGCGCGAGGACGTCGAGTCCGCGATCGAGCGCATCGGCCATCGCCTGCGCGGACTCGGTGAGCGCGAGGTGGCCTCGCGGACGATTGGCGAGATCGTGATGGACGAGTTGCGCCAGCTCGATGAAGTCGCCTATGTGCGCTACGCCTCGGTCTATCACCGCTTCCAGGACGTCGATGCCTTCCGCGAACAGATCGAGCAGCTCGGCCGGCGCCGCGGGCTCGATCCGGCGGCCGGGCAGATGTCGTTGCTGCCGAACCAGGGCAGGGATCCGCGAGGCAAGCGATGAACACTGCTGAGCGCGAGGACGCGCGCCTGATGGCGCGAGCGCTCGAACTCGCCGCGCGCGGACTCGCGACCACGGACCCGAACCCGCGGGTCGGCTGCGTGATCGCGCGGGACGGGGTGATCGTCGGCGAGGGCTGGCACGAGCGCGCGGGTGGTCCGCACGCGGAAGTCGTGGCCCTGGCTGCCGCGGGCGCCGCGGCGCAAGGTGCCACCGTCTACGTGACGCTCGAACCCTGCAGTCATCACGGGCGCACGCCACCCTGTGCGGATGCGCTGGTCGCGGCCGGCATCCGCCGGGCCTGTATCGCCATCCGGGACCCGAATCCGCTGGTGGCCGGTACCGGGCTCGCGCGCCTGGTGGAGGCCGGCATCAGCGTACGCCTGGGTCCGCGGAGCCGGGCCGCGCGGGCGCTCAATCCCGGGTTCCTGTCGCGCTTCGAGCGCGGCCGCCCCTGGGTGCGGATCAAGCTGGCGGCGAGCCTCGACGGGCGCACGGCGCTCGCGGACGGACAGAGCCAGTGGATCACCGGTGCTGCGGCGCGCGCCGACGTCCAGAAGTTCCGCGCGCGGTCAGGCGCGATCCTGACCGGCATCGCGACCGTGCTCGCCGATGACCCGCGACTGGACCTGCGCCTGCCTGGCGCGACGCGGCAGCCGCTGCGCGTCGTGCTCGATTCACAATTGCGCCTCGCGCCGACGGCGCGCATCGTCGCTGCGCCCGGCAGCCTGCTCGTGCTCACGGCGAGTGAGGACGAGGGCCGTCGCGAGGCGCTCCTGGCCGCCGGCGTCCGGGTCGAGCGGCTGCCGCCCGGGCCCGGTGGCCTCGATCTCGGTGCCGCGCTGCGGTTCCTGGCTGGGCTCGAGGTCAACGAGTTGCAGGTGGAGGCGGGTGCCACGCTGTCCGGTGCGCTGCTTGCCGCCGGGCTCGCGGATGAACTCATCGTCTACCTGGCACCGGCACTGCTCGGCCACATGGCCCGGCCGCTGGCCCTGCTGCCGGAGCCCGCGACCCTGGCCGGACGCCTCAGCTTCACGATCCGGCAGACCCGGCGCATTGGCGACGACCTGCGCCTGACACTGCGACCCGCAACCAGGGAGAGTTGACTCATGTTCACGGGCATCGTGCGTGCCATCGGCCGGATCCGCGCAACGGCCATCCGGGACGGGGACCTGGAACTGTCGATCGACAGCGGCGGGCTGCCGACGGCGGGCTGGAATCTCGGTGACAGTGTCGCCATTGCGGGGGTCTGCCTGACGTTGGTCCGGGTCGATGCGGACGGTTTCGCAGTCGTCGTGTCGCGTGAGACCCTGGCCCACACGACGCTCGGCAGTCTTGGGCCCGGTGCGGCCGTCAACCTGGAGCCCGCGCTCAGCGCCGGCGATGCGCTCGGCGGGCACTTTGTCACCGGCCACGTGGACGGCGTCGCGCGGGTCGTACGCCTCGCCGGAGACGCGGGTTCGCTGCGCGTCAGCATCGCGGTGCCGGCGGAACTCTCGCGCTACCTGGCTGGCAAGGGCTCGGTTACGCTGGACGGCGTCAGCCTGACGGTCAACGAGGTGGCCGGCGAGGTCTTCGGCGTCAACCTGATTCCGCACACCCGCGAAGTCACTACGCTCGGAGCGCTCGGCGTGGGTGATCCCGTCAATCTCGAAGTCGATATCCTGGCGCGTTACCTGGAGCGACTGTTCCGGGAGAGGGAGCAGACATGAATACGATCGAGGAACTGCTCGCGGAACTGGCGGCGGGCCGCATGGTCGTCGTCATGGACGATGAGGACCGCGAGAACGAGGGTGATCTGCTGATGGTGGCCTCCTGCGTGCGGCCGGAGGACGTCAACTTCATGGCGCGCTACGGACGTGGCCTCATCTGCCTGACGCTGACCCGCGAGCGCTGCCGCGAGCTGCGCCTGCCGCTGATGGTCACCGGCGACGGGGACCACCACGGGACCAGCTTCACGGTCAGCATCGAGGCTGCCGAGGGCGTGACCACCGGGATCTCGGCCCACGACCGCGCGCACACGATCCGCACGGCGGTGGCGTCCGGAACCCGACCCGACGATCTGCGCCAGCCCGGGCATGTGTTTCCACTGATGGCGCAGCCCGGCGGCGTGCTGACCCGCGCCGGCCACACCGAGGCGGGCTGCGACCTGGCCAGGCTCGCCGGCTTCGAGCCGGCGGCGGTCATCGTCGAAATCCTGAACGAGGACGGCACGATGGCCCGGCGCCCGGACCTCGAGCGCTTCGCGGCCGCGCATGGGCTGAAGATCGGCACGATTGCCGACCTGATCCGCTACCGGCTGCATGCGGAGAGCTCGATCGAGCGCGTTGTCGACCGGATGATCGACACGGAATTCGGGCCGCTGCGCATGTGCTGGTACGAGGACCACGTGCACAGCACCGTGCATGTCGCGCTGGTACGCGGGGTGACCGGCGGCAGCCAGCCACCGCTGGTACGGGTGCACCTGCACGATACGCTGCGCGATGACCTGGGCCTGCGCCTGGATCCACACGCGTGGACGCTGCGGTCAGCGCTCCAGCGCATTGCCGCCGAGGACTGCGGGGTGGTCGTACTGCTGCGCCCGCCGGAAGCGCCGGCGGAGCTGATCGCAGCCGTGCAGGAACTCGACAACGGTACCGTGCGTGCCGACTATCACGCGCAGAGACCTTCAGTGCTGCGGACCTATGGCATCGGCGCGCAGATCCTGCACGACCTCGGGGTGACGCGGATGCGGGTGTTGTCGGCACCGCGCCAGCTGCTCGGCATCGGGGCCTTCGGCCTCGAGATCACCGGCTACGTGGACTGACGCACTCCGCGGCGCCGGCGCTGCACGTTTCGCGGCGCGGCCGAGGTAGCCGGGGCCCCGCTCGCAAACTCCGCCCGAACTTACGAGTTTGCTCGCGGGACCCCGGCCACCTCGGCCGCGCCGTGAGGTGTTGCGGCTGGAACCGCGGCAATGCGGGCGGGACGGGGCGGCGGGATCCCGCGAGCAAACTCGTAAGTTCGGGCGGAGTTTGCGAG
>SCUD01000074.1 GCA_004297335.1 Gammaproteobacteria bacterium | reverse complement strand
TGCACGCAGATGAAGGACCACGAGCGACTGCCGCTCATCCCGATCGCGCGCGGCGAGGGCGTATGGCTCTACGACTTCGACGGCCGGCGCTATCTGGACGGCATCAGCTCCTGGTGGGTGAACCTGTTCGGCCACGCCAACCCGCGCATCAACGCGGCGCTGCGCGCGCAGCTCGAAAGGCTCGAACACGTGCTGCTCGCCGGCTTTACCCACGAGCCGGTGATCGAGCTGTCGGAACGCCTGGTCGCGCTGCTGCCGGCCGGGCTGACCCGCTGCTTCTATGCCGACAACGGTTCCTCGGCGATCGAGGTGGCCGTCAAGATGAGCTTCCATTACTGGCTGAATCGCGGGCGACCGCACAAGCGGCGCTTCATCACGCTCGCGAACAGCTACCACGGCGAGACGCTTGGGGCGCTCGCGGTCGGCGACGTCGAACTCTACAAGAAGGTCTACCAGCCCCTGCTGATGGACGTCATCACGGTGCCCTCGCCGGACTGCCACCTGCGCGAGCCCGGCTGCAGCTGGGAGGAACACTCGACGCGGATGTTCGCCGCGATGGAAGAGACCCTCGCCCGGCACGCCGACGAGGTCGCGGCGGTCATCGTCGAACCGCTGGTGCAGTGCGCCGGGTCGATGCGCATGTATCACCCGGTGTACCTGCGGCTGCTGCGCGAGGCCTGCGATCGCCACGGCGTGCTCCTGATCGCCGACGAAATCGCGGTCGGCTTCGGCCGTACCGGCACCCTGTTCGCCTGCGAGCAGGCTGGCATCCGCCCGGACTTCATCTGCCTGTCGAAAGGCCTCACCGGCGGCTACCTGCCGCTGTCGGCGGTCGTGACCACCGAGCCAGTCTATGCAGCCTTCTACGACGACTACGCCAGGCTGACGGCCTTCCTGCACTCGCACAGCTACACTGGCAATGCGCTCGCGTGCACCGCCGCGCTCGCGACGCTCGACATCTTCGCGACGGATGATGTGATCGCGCGCAACCGCGAGCTTGCCCGACGCATGAGCGAGTCTACCGCCGGCCTGGCCGATCATCCCCATGTCGCCGAGGTCCGCCAGACCGGCATGATCCTCGCGATCGAAATGGTCCGGGATCGCGCGACCGGCGAGCGCTACGACTGGCGTGAGCGTCGCGGACTCAGGGCCTACGAGCATGCCCTCGCCCAGGGCGCGCTGCTGCGACCGATCGGCAACGTGCTGTACCTGATGCCGCCCTATGTGATCGAGCCGGAGCAGATCGACTGGCTCGCCGGCATTGCCCGCGGCGCGGTGGACGCAGCGTGCGACTGATCCGGGTGTATGTTGCCGGGCCGCTCGCGCCGGCTGCCCGGGTGCAGGTCACCGGCGCGGCCGCGGCGCATGTCACGCGCGTGCTGCGCCTCGGCGCTGGCGATGCCGTCACCCTGTTCAACGGTGACGGCCATGATTACCCGGCCCGGATCGCGGACCTCCAGCCCGGCGTCGTCACGGCCGCGATCGAGGGCGTCGCCGCGGCGCGCCCCGAATCGCCGCTCACTGTCACGCTCGTGCAGGGCATTGCCCGGGCCGAACGCATGGACCTCGTCGTACAGAAAGCGACCGAACTGGGCGTCAGCGCCATCCAGCCCGTCGTCACGGCCCGCGGTGTCGTGAGACTCAACGCCGAGTCCGCGGCGAAGAAGCTCACGCACTGGCAGGGAATCGCGATTGCCGCCTGCGAACAGTCCGGGCGCGCCCGGCTGCCCACGCTCGAGGCACCGCTCAGTCTCCACGACTGGCTGCAGCGACCGGCGCGGGCCAACGTGCTCCGCGTACAACTTGCTCCCGGCGCCACGGTGGCCCTCGCCAGGGCCGCGGCCGGCGCCAGCGCGATCGAACTACTGGTCGGCCCGGAGGGCGGACTCGATCCGACGGAGCAGGAGGCCGCAGAACGGGCGGGCTACCACGCCTGCCACCTGGGACCACGCGTACTGCGCAGCGAGACCGCCGCGCTCGCCGCGCTCGCCGTGCTGCAGGCCACGGCCGGCGACTTCCGCTGAGGCCGCGGAGACGGCAGCAGGGGCACGCGGGCGCCGATGGCGCCCGGACGCTGGTCAGTGGTGGCCGATCTCGCCCTCGGTGAACAGCGAGTCGCGCAGTTCCTTGTCGAACGAGGGATCACGGCGACGGATCCACTCGAGCACCATGGCCGCGTGCTCCTTCTCCTCGTCGCGGTTGTGCGCGAGGATCTTCCTGAGCGCGGGATCCTTGCAGGCGTCGACGCGCTGGTTGTACCAGTCCACCGCCTCGAGCTCCTCCATCAGCGAGATGATTGCCCGGTGCATGTCGCGTGTTTCGTCGCTGAGCTCGCCGACCGGCTCGTGGTAACCCTCGTTGGACATCGTACTGCTCCTTGCCGGCTGGATCAGGCCGACGATACGGTATGGGATTCGACGGTGCAACGCGTTCATAATCACGGCATGGGAGCGGCGCGCCTTTCCGGGAGGTCGTGATGAACGAGTCCGCCGCACGGGAGGTGCTGCTCGTGCGCGCCGTCGAGCTGGCCGATGGCGCCGATGCGACGCTCTCGGCGAGCGATCGCGGCCACGCCGCACGCGCCGCCGCCGAGCTCGTTCGCTGGCAGGCTGCCGACCAGGGCAGGCGAGCCACCGCGGAGGAATTCCTTGCCAGGCGCGCGCAACTGCTCGCCGCGAAACTGGCCGAGCGCTCGCCCACGGCGTGGCACGCGCTGCGGGCGTTCCAGTGGCGGCCCTGGATCGGGATTGCCCTGCCCCTCGCCGCCTTCGCGATCGGCGCAGCGATGGAGCACATCGCCGACCGGCGACACGTGAACATCCTCGCCTTTCCCCTGCTCGGGCTGGTCGCCTGGAACCTCGCCGTCTATCTCTGGCTCGCCGTTCACGGGTTGAACGGCCTCCTCACCGGTTCGCGCGCCTCGACCGGCTGGCTGCACCGGACGCTTGCCGGCGCCCGCGGCGAGCTCGACGTGCACTCTGCGGGCGCGCTGGCCGGCGCGTTTGCGCGCTTCGGGCTCGACTGGCTCGAGCGCAGCGCGCCGCTGGTCACCGCCCGCGCCGGGCGGGTGCTGCACCTGTCCGCGGCGATGCTCGCGCTGGGCGCCCTCGCGGGTCTCTTCGTGCGCGGACTGGCCTTCGAATACCGCGCCGGCTGGGAGAGCACCTTCCTCGACGCGGCCACGGTGCATGCGATCCTCTCCTTCGTCCTGGGGCCCGCCGAGAAGCTCAGCGGCGTCGCGCTGCCGGGCGTAGCCGAACTCGCGACGCTGCGCTGGGGCGACGGTGCGACGGGGGAGAATGCCGGGCGCTGGATCTACCTCTACACCGCCACCGTGGCGCTGGCGGTGATCGGGCCACGGCTGCTGCTCACGGCGATCGCGCGGATGCGCGAGCAGGGCCTGGCAGCCCGGTTCCCGCTGCCGCTCGACGAGCCGTACTTCCGCCGCGTGCTGGCCGGCTGGCGCGAGTCGCCGGCGCAGGTGCGCGTCGTGCCCTACGCCTACACGCCGGGAGAAGCGGCCTCCGAGGGCCTGCAGCGCCTCGCCATGCACCTGCTGGGCGATGACGCGCGCGTGTATCTCGCCCGGCCCGTCGCGTTCGGCGAGGAAGATGCGCCCGCGCCGGCCGCCGACGCCCGGGCGCAGGATCCCGACCTCGTGGTGGCGCTCTTCAACCTGGCGTCCACCCCCGAGACAGAGAACCACGGCGTGTTCCTCGACCACCTCGCGCCGCTCGCCCGCGGCCGGCTCGCGGTGATCGTGGACGAGTCGCCCTATCGCCGGCGCCTCGGCGCGCAGGCCGGGGCGGACGAGCGGATCGCGCAGCGCCGGCAGGCCTGGACGGGGCTCGCTGCGACGCGCGACCTGCATGCACTGTTCGTGGACCTCGAGTCGCCGGACCTCGTCGCGGCGGCGCGCGAGCTCGACGAGCCGCTGGCGAAAGCGAAGGCTTCGGGCTGACCCCATGACGCACCCGCCTGCCGACATCGCGCTCGGCCTCGTCTCCCACACGAACGCGGGCAAGACCACGCTCGCGCGCACGCTGCTCGGGCGCGACGTGGGCGAAGTGCGCGACGCGCCGCACGTCACCGATCTCGCCGAGGCCTACACGCTGATCGAGACCCCCGAGGGCGACGCGCTGCGCCTGTGGGACACGCCGGGGTTCGGCGATTCCGCGCGGCTAGCCAGGCGCCTGCGCGCCGCTGACAACCCCATCGGGTGGATCCTGCGCGAGGTGTGGGACCGCTACGCCAACCGGCCGCTGTGGTGCAGCCAGCAGGCGGTGCGCGCTGCGCGCGAGTCCGCCGACGTGGTGCTGTACGTCGTCAACGCCGCCGAGGACCCGCGCGATGCCGGCTACCTCGGACCCGAGATGCAGATCCTCACCTGGATCGGCAAGCCCGTGCTGCTGCTGCTCAACCAGATGGGCCCTCCCCGGCCCGCCGCGGACGAGCGCGCGGAGGAGGAGCGCTGGCGCGCCTGCGTGACGCCTTTCCCTACCGTACGCGGCGTGCTGACGCTGGACGCGTTCGCCCGCTGCTGGGTCCAGGAGGACGCGCTGTTCGGGCGCGTCGCGGACCTGGTCGCGCCGGATAAGCGGGCCGCGTTCGACCGGCTGGTCGCTGCCTGGCACGCGCGCAGCGTCGAGCGATTCGAGAGCGCGATGGGCGAACTCGCCGGGCAGATCATGGCCGCGGTGCGCGACCGCGAGGCGATCGTGTCAGCCGCCCCGCCCGGCAACGCGCGGCGCCTGCTGCGTGCGCTCGGCTTCGGCAGCGACCCGGCGGACGGCGTGCGGGAGGAGGCCATGGCGCAGCTCGCCGAGCGCGCTGATGAGCACATCCGCGCCGTCACGGACCGGCTGATCGCGCTTCACGGCCTCGAGGGATCGGCGGCGGCAACCGTGCTGGAGCGGCTTCAGGAGAACTACGCGACGACCGAGCCGCTGAGCGAGGGGCAGGCCGCCGCCGTGGGCGGCGTCGTCACCGGCGCGCTGGCGGGACTCGCCGCCGACCTGGCTGCGGGCGGGCTCACGCTCGGCACGGGACTCATCGTCGGCACGCTGGCCGGCGCCCTGGGCGGCGCTGGGCTTGCGCGGGGCCGCAACTGGATCACCGGCGCGGAGTCCTCCTCCGTCGCCTGGAGCCCGGCGTTCCTCGACGGCCTCGTGCGCTCCGCGCTGCTGCGGTACCTGGTCGTCGCCCACTACGGCCGCGGCCGGGGCGCGTATGCGGAATCCGAGGCGCCCGCTTTCTGGAAGGACGAGCTCGCCCGCGCCTTCGAGGACCGCCGCCCCTCGTTCGAGGCGCTCTGGGACAACGCGCGCGGATCAGCCGACGCCGCCCAGGCCGAGGCCGACCTGCGCGCGATGCTCGCGGATACGGCCGGGGAACTCCTCGACCGTCTCTATCCCGAAAGGGTCGCGGCCTGTGCCCGTCCTGCACCGCCCGGCGCTGTCCGCCGATTGTCCCCGCCGCCCGGGATTGCGTAACATCCTATTGCTATTGCGGCCGGGATGACGGCCGCGCAACACCGAAGTGCATCGTTGAGCGAACCGGCCACGCTGCCCTCCACCAGCGCCGCCGCAGCCGACTGCGGGCTGCGCGTGCTGATCGATCCCTACCTGTGCTTCGGCCCGGGCGCCGAACCGCTGGCCCCGACGATCGTCGCGATCGCGCAGCGCTGTGCCGCGCTGGGCATCCGGCTGTGTGTCGAGAATCGCACCTGGCAGGAAGCCACCCGGGATCCGGACGTGCAGCGGCGCGGCGTACCGCTGTGGCGCTTCGAGCCGCTCGAGCGCCTGCCCGACCTGCCGCTGCCGAGCGCACGCGACCTGGCGACATTCTTCGTGCCGGCGCGCAGCGAAATCGACCAGGCCGACCTGCGCCTGCTCGGCGCGCTGCATGCGCGCATCGCCGCCCTGCTGATCGCCGAGGATGGCCGCCTGCACCGGCTGGCAGCCCGCGCCGGTTT
>SCUD01000073.1 GCA_004297335.1 Gammaproteobacteria bacterium | reverse complement strand
CCCATGTGGCCGCACTTCTTCGCGGAGGAGAGCTGGTCCTCGAAATGCACGCCGGCGGCACCGGCCGCGATCATGCCCTTCATCAGCTCGAAGGCGTTCAGCACGCCGCCAAAGCCGGCCTCGGCATCGGCGATGATCGGCTGCAGCCAGTCGATCGAATCGTTGCCCTCGGCGTGGCAGAGCTGGTCGGCGCGCAGCAGCGTGTTGTTGATGCGCTTGACGACCGCCGGCACCGAATCGGCCGGGTACAGCGACTGGTCCGGGTACATCTCCCCGGCCAGGTTGGCATCACCGGCGACCTGCCAGCCCGACAGGTAGATGGCCTTGAGCCCGGCACGGACCTGCTGCATCGCCTGGTTGCCGGTCAGCGCGCCGAGCGCGTTGACATAGGGCATCTCGTGCAGATAACGCCACAGCTTCTCGGCACCGAGGCGTGCGAGCGAATGCTCCACGTGCACGGTACCGCGCAGCCGGACGACGTCGGCCGGGGCATAGTCGCGGCGCACTCCCTGCCAGCGCGGGTTGTTCTTCCAGTCCTGCCCGATCTGGGCGGCAGTCTTCTGCGTCATTCGAGTCTCCGTTGTCAGTCGATTTCGCGGTATGCGGTCAAGGTCAGGAAAGTCTGGAACTCGCGGCGCGCGGTGAGTTCCTCCACCAGCTGCGCGGCGCGCGCATAATGCCCGGCGTCGAACGGCCCCGCACCGACCTCGGCGCGGATCTTGGCGAGTTCCTCGCCGATCAGCTGGCGCACCAGCGCGAGCGTCACCTGGCGGCCATCGTCCATCGCGCTGCCATGGCGCACCCATTGCCACAGCTGCGCACGCGAGATTTCGGCAGTCGCCGCATCCTCCATCAGGTTGTGGATCGGGACACAGCCGTTGCCGCCGAGCCATGCGGCCATGTAGCGGACGCTGACGTCGATGTTGTTGCGCAGCCCCGCCTCGCTGATCGCGCCGGACGGCACGGTGAGCAGGTCCTTCGCACTGACCTGCACGTCCTCGCGCAGGCGATGCAGGTTGTTCGGCGTCGGCATCAGCCGGTCGAAGACTTCCATCGCGATCGGCACCAGTCCCGGATGGGCCACCCAGGTGCCGTCATGACCGTCGCCCGCCTCGCGCTCCTTGTCGGCGCGCACCTTGGCGAGCGCCTTCTCGTTCGCCTCCGGATCGCCCTTGATCGGGATCTGCGCGGCCATGCCGCCCATCGCGAAGGCGCCCCGACGATGGCAGGTCTTGATCACGAGCAGCGAATAGGAGCGCAGGAAATGCGCGGTCATCGTTACTGAATTGCGATCCGGCAGCACGAACTCCGGGCGCGCGCTGAACTTCTTGATGAAGCTGAAGATGTAGTCCCAGCGCCCGCAGTTGAGACCGACGATGTAGTCGCGCAGCTCGAACAGGATCTCGTCCAGTTCGAAGGCCGCGACGATGGTCTCGATCAGCACGGTCGCCTTGATCGTGCCATGGGTGACTCCGAGCTGCTGCTCGGCGTGGTCGAACACCTGCGCCCACAGGCGCGCCTCGCGGTGGCTCTCGAGCTTCGGCAGGTAGAAGTACGGGCCGGTGCCGCGGCTCTTCAGCTCCGTGGCGTTGTGGTACAGGTAGAGCCCGAAGTCGACCAGCGCGCCGGGAACCGGCCGGCCATCGCAGAGCCAGTGCTTCTCCTCGAGATGCCAGCCGCGCGGCCGGACCAGCAGCACCGCGGTCTGGTCGCGCAGCCGGTAGACCTTGCCTTCCGGACTGCTGAACTCGATCGTGTGGCGCACCGCGTCGCGCAGGTTGACCTGGCCGTCGATCACGTTGGCCCAGCTCGGGCACAGCGAGTCCTCGAAATCGGCCATGAATACGCGGGCACCGGAGTTCAGCGCATTGATGACCATCTTGCGCTCGGTTGGCCCGGTGATCTCGACGCGGCGGTCAAGAAGGTCAGCCGGAATCGGCGCTACGCGCCAGTCCGATTCACGCACCTTGCGGGTATCGGCCAGGAAGTCGGGCAACGCGCCGGCATCGAATTCAGCCTGGCGCCGCTCGCGCTCGGCCAGCAGCCGGACGATCTCCGGGGTAAATCGCCGGGCCAGTTCCTCGACGAAGGCCACCGCCCCCGGCGTCAGGATCGCCTGCCACTGTGGTGGCAGCGGCCCGCGCGGGCCGGCCATGACCTGATCTGGATTCTTAGAACTCAAAGCCAACTCCTTGAATTACTTGTTCTATTGTACGCGATTCCGATGGCGCGCGATCAGCATCGCGAGCTCGAGCGCCTGCTCGTAATTCAACCGCGGGTCGACGCTTGTGCGGTAGGCACGGGCCAGTTCCAGGTCCGAAAGGCCGCGCGCCCCGCCGGTGCATTCGGTCACGTCGTCACCCGTCAGCTCAAAGTGTACGCCGCCGAGGATCGAACCCTGTTCCTCGTGAATCCGGAAGGCCGCCTCGACCTCCGCCAGGATATTGCCGAAGCGACGGGTCTTGATGCCCTGCGGCGTCGTTTCGGTGTTGCCGTGCATCGGGTCGCAGACCCACAGGACCGGGCTGCCGGTACGGCGCACGGCCTCGATCATCGGCGGCAGCAACTGGCCGATGTGCTCGGAGCCGAAGCGGTGGATCAGGGTCAGGCGGCCCGGCTCGTTGCCGGGATTCAGGATCCGCGTCAGCTCGGCCGGAACTTCCGCAGCCATGCCCGGACCGACCTTGACCGCGATCGGGTTGGCGATGCCGCGAAAATACTCGACATGCGCACCGGCCGGGTCGGCGGTACGCATGCCGATCCAGGGCATGTGCGTTGCCAGGTTGTACCAGCGACCGCGCCGCGGCAGGTAGCGCGTCTGCGCCTGCTCGTAGTGGAGGTGCAGACCTTCGTGACTGGCGTAGAAGCGCGTCTGGCTGGTCTCGTGGATCGGGCCGCCGGACAGTGCCTCGAAGAAATGCAGCGAATCCGAGATCGAGTCGACGATCCGCTGGTAGGCTTCCCGCAACTCCGCATGCTGCATGAAGCCGAGATCCCAGTACTCCGGATGGTGCAGGTCGGCAAACCCGCCATCGACCAGCGCCCGCACGAAATTGAGCGTCAGCGCCGAGCGCTCGTAGCCGCGCAGCAGCAGCTCCGGATCCGGCTCGCGATCCGCGGCTTCGAAAGCCGGGCGGTTGACGATCGCGCCCCGGTAACAGGGCAGGGTCAGGCCATCGCGGGTCTCGGTGTCCGCGGAGCGCGGCTTCGCATATTGCCCGGCCATGCGCGCGATACAGGTCACGGGCCGGCGCAGCCCGTGCAGCAGCACGAGGCTCATCTGCAGCAGGATCTTCAGCTTGCGCGCGATCGTGTCGGACTCGCAGTCCTCGAAGCCTTCGGCGCAGTCGCCACCCTGCAGCACGAAGCGCTCGCCGCGCTGCGCCGAGGCGATCTCGTCGCGCAACCGGTCGATCTCCCAGGACACCACCACCGGCGGCAGCCGGGCGATCTCCGCGAGCACGCGCGCGAGCGCCGCCGGGTCGCGGTAGCTGGGTTGCTGCAGCGCCGGACGGCTCTGCCAGCTGTCCGGGGTCCACAGACGGGTGTGCGAGGGGTTGTCCATGCTTTCGCGAATCGTACACGGTTTCGCTGCACTGCAAAATGACCAGGCAGCTGGTTTCTGACTGGCGAGCGGCCGGCGGGACCGGCAGAATGCCCGTCCTGCCCGGCACCGGTCCCGGCTGAAGGGAAGACAAGCACATGCATCGTGTCCTGGTCCTGGGCGCCGGCAAGATCGGCGCGCTGATCTCGGGCCTGCTGGCGGACTCGGGCGACTACGCCGTGCAGCTCGCGGACGTGGATGGCGCCGTGGCCTCCGGGGTGGCCCGGGCGCATGGCGCGGGCTCGCTCGAGGCCTTCGCCCTCGATGCCAGCCAGGGAGCGGCCCTGCGCCGGCACCTGGAGGCGCACCCGGCGGATGCCGTGATCTCCTCGCTGCCCTACCACTGCAATGTGGGCGTCGCCGAAGCCGCCCGCGACCTCGGCCTGCATTACTTCGACCTGACCGAGGATGTCGAGGTCACGCGGGCGGTCCGCCGCATTGCCGCGGATGCCGCGACCGCCTTCGTGCCGCAGTGCGGCCTGGCGCCGGGCTTCATTTCGATCGCCGCGAACGAACTGATCGGTCACTTCGACGAGCTGCGCTCGGTCAAGCTGCGCGTCGGCGCGCTGCCCCAGCACCCGAACAACGTGCTCAAGTACTCGCTGACCTGGTCCACCGAGGGCCTGATCAACGAGTATGGCAACCCCTGCCTCGCCATTGCCGACCGCCGCCTGGTCGAGGCCGCACCGCTCGAAGGCCTCGAGGAGATCGAGATCGACGGTACGCTGTACGAGGCCTTCAACACCTCGGGCGGCCTCGGCTCGCTCGGCGAGACCTGGGGCGAACGCTGCGAGCAGATGAACTACAAGACGATGCGCTACCCCGGGCATTGCGAGCAGATGCGGCTGCTGATGAATGACCTCAAGCTCAACCACGATCGCGGCACGCTGAAGCGCATCCTCGAGAACGCCGTGCCGCAGACGCTGCAGGACGTGGTCATCGTCTATGTCGCCGTCGCCGGCCGGCAGGAGGGGGAACTGCGCGAGGAAAACTACGTCAACAAGGTCTATCCGCAGCTGATCGCCGGCCGTCTCTGGTCCGCGATCCAGGTCACGACTGCCGCGGGCATCACCGCGGTCGTGGACCTCGTGCTCGCGGAACCCGGTCGCTACCGGGGATTCGTGCGCCAGGAGCAGTTCCGGCTGCCGCAGGTGCTCGACAATCGATTCGGCAGCTGGTATGCAATGGGTGGCGACAAGGCAGTGTCGGCACGCATGGTCGTCGAGGGACGCGCCGGCCGGCAGCGGCGCCCCGCGGGAGCAGGTTGATGGCACACGCGGCAATCCTGCAGGGACTTGGCATCGAGGCGGTGAACCCCGGGGCCTGCTCCGGCGAGGGCTGGCATGCAGCCGCGGGCGCCGCGCTGATCGAGTCGGTCAATCCCGCGACCGGCGAGGTCATCGCCCGCGTGCGCGCGGCCAGCGCCAGCGACTGCGATCGCGTGGTCGCGAGCGCGGCCGCCACGTTCCGCGACTGGCGCGAGGTGCCGGCGCCGCGGCGTGGCGAAGCCGTGCGGCTGCTGGGCGCAGCGCTGCGCGCGAGGAAGGACCTGCTCGGCAGCCTGGTCAGCCTGGAGATGGGCAAGATCAAGGCCGAGGGCGACGGTGAAGTGCAGGAGATGATCGACATCGCGGATTTCGCGGTCGGTCAGTCGCGGATGCTCTATGGCCTCACGATGCACTCGGAGCGCCCGCGGCATCGCATGTACGAGCAATGGCATCCGGCCGGGGTCGTTGGCATCATCTCGGCCTTCAACTTCCCCGTGGCGGTGTGGGCCTGGAACGCCTTCCTCGCCGCGGTCTGCGGGGATACCTGCGTGTGGAAGCCGTCGCCGAAGACGCCGTTGTGCGCGATCGCCGTGCAGAGGATCTGCAATGAAGTGCTGGCCAGTGCCGGCCTGCCGCCGGTTTTCCAGCTGATGATCCCGGCGGATAACGCGCTCGCGGAACAGTTCGTGGACGACCGGCGCGTGGCGCTCGTCAGTTTTACCGGCTCGACCGCAGTCGGCCGCCGGGTCGCCGAACGCGTCGCTGCGCGGCTCGGCCGCAGCCTGCTCGAGCTCGGTGGCAACAACGCGATCATCGTCGACGAGTTCGCGAATCTCGACCTGGTCGTCCCGGCCGTCGTGTTCGGAGCAGTCGGCACGGCCGGCCAGCGCTGCACGACCACGCGGCGCCTGCTGGTGCACGAGAAGCACGTCGCCGAACTGGAGCGCCGGCTCATCGCCGCCTACCGCCAGGTACGGATCGGTGATCCGCTGGAGTCCGGCGTGCTGATGGGCCCGCTGATCGACGCTGCGGCCGTCGGCCGTTACAGCGCGGCGCTGGCCGCGGTGCAGGCCCAGGGCGGTGAACTGCTCTGTGGCGGGCGTGTCCTGCCCAGGCCCGGATACTTCGTTGAGCCGGCCATCGTGCGGGCACGCAACGAGTTGCCCGCCGTGCGCCACGAGACCTTTGCGCCGATCCTGTACCTGATTCCGTTCCGGACGTTCGACGAGGCACTGGCGCTGCACAACGATTCGGACTACGGCCTGTCCTCCGCGCTGTTTACGGATCGGTTGCAGCATGCCGAGCGTTTCCTGTCGGCCGCCGGCAGCGACTGCGGCATCGCCAATATCAATATCGGCACTTCGGGGGCCGAGATCGGCGGTGCCTTTGGCGGCGAGAAGGACACGGGCGGTGGCCGCGAGTCGGGCTCGGATGCCTGGAGGGCCTACATGCGCCGCCAGACCAACACGATCAACTACTCGTCGGAGCTGCCGCTCGCACAGGGCATCCGCTTCGACCTCAGCTGACCCTGGGGGAGGATCCATGTCCTCAGCACTCCGCGCCCTGCTCGTCCTGGCAGCGCTGGCGCTGGGCGCGCCGGGGGCCTGGTCGCAACCTGCCACCCCCGGCGCGACCGTCGTGCTGGTGGAGATCCGCGATGCCATCGGACCGGCGACGAAGGATCACTTTCTGCGCGCACTGGCCCACGCCGAGGAAACCGGCGCCGGGCTCCTGGTTCTCTCGCTCGATACCCCGGGCGGACTGGACGCGGCCATGCGCGACATGATCCAGGGCATCCTGGGCGCCCGCGTGCCGGTCGTGACCTGGGTGGCGCCGTCGGGTGCGCGTGCCGCAAGCGCCGGCACCTTCATCCTCTACGCGAGTCATGTCGCGGCGATGGCACCCGGTACGAATCTCGGGGCGGCGACCCCAGTGCCGATCGGTGGCTCGCCGCCGGCGGACCAGGGCGACAAGACCGACAGGAGCAAGGACGAGGCGGAGCCGCCCGCGGCCGGTGCCTCGGACCGCAAGGCCATCAACGACGCGATCGCCTACATCCGCAGCCTCGCCGACCTGCGCGGCCGTGATCCCGGGTTCGCCGAGGCTGCGGTACGCGAGGCGGCGAGCCTGCCGGCGCAGGAGGCGCTCGAGCGCGGGGTCATCGAGATCATCGCCGCGGATCTCCCGGCGCTGCTCGCTGCCCTCGATGGCCGCGAAGTCACGCTGCAGGACGGGAAGCGCGCGCTCGCTACCACCGGACTGGTGATCGACCGCTTCGAGATGGACTGGCGCACTTCGCTGCTGTCCGTGATCACCAACCCGCTGGTGGCCTACGGCCTGCTGATCATCGGCCTGTACGGGCTGATGTTCGAAGGCTACAACCCCGGTGCGATCCTGCCTGGCGTCATCGGTGCAATCTGCCTGCTGCTCGGCCTGTACGCGCTGCAGGTGCTGTCGGTGAACTTCGCCGGCCTCGCGCTCGTGGTCCTCGGCATCGGCATGATGATCGCCGAGATCTTCCTGCCGAGTTTCGGTGCGCTCGGTGTCGGCGGCCTGGCGGCCTTCGTGATCGGCTCGATCGTGCTGATGGACAGCGGCGTGCCGGGTTTCGCGCTGGACCGCGGCCTGGTCGCGACCATCGCGACGCTCGCCGGCGGCGCGATGCTGGCGACGATCTGGCTCGCGAACCGGGCCCGCCGGCGACCGGTCGTCACCGGTACCGAGCAGCTCATCGGCGACCATGCGGAGGCGCTCGAGGCCTTCAGCGGCCGCGGCCGCGTGCGCATCTATGGCGAGGACTGGAGTGCCGTGAGCACCGCCCCGGTGGCAGCGGGCCAGCGGGTCCGCATCGAGAGCGTGGCGGGGCTGACCCTGCACGTCGTGCCGGAAAAGTAACAGGAGAACACCGATGATCGCTGTAATCGTAGCCCTGGTCGTGCTGCTCGTGCTCGTGATCAACGCGCTGAAGATCCTGCGCGAGTACGAGCGCGGTGTAGTCTTCACCCTCGGCCGCTTCACCGGGATCAAGGGTCCCGGCCTGATCGTCCTGATCCCCGGGATCCAGAAGATGGCGCGGGTCGACCTGCGTACGATCGTGCTCGACGTGCCGAAGCAGGACGTCATCTCGCGCGACAATGTCTCGGTCAAGGTCAACGCAGTGGTCTATTTCCGGATCGTGGATCCGGCCAAGGCGATCATCCAGGTCGCGAATCCGTTTGAAGCGACCAGCCAGCTCGCGCAGACGACGCTGCGCTCGGTGCTGGGCCAGCATGAACTCGACGAGATGCTCGCGCAGCGGGAGCGTCTGAATGCCGACGTACAGCTGATTCTCGATGCCTCGACCGACGCCTGGGGCATCAAGGTCTCGCATGTCGAGATCAAGCACGTGGACCTCGACGAAAGCATGATCCGTGCGATGGCGCGCCAGGCCGAGGCCGAGCGGGCCCGGCGCGCCAAGGTGATCCACGCCGAGGGCGAGCAGCAGGCTGCGGCGGCGCTGGTCGAGGCAGCCCGATTGCTGGGAGCGGATCCACGCGCGATCCAGCTGCGTTACCTGCAGACCCTGACCGAGCTCGGCAACGAGAAGAGCTCGACGATCATCTTCCCGCTGCCGATGGACCTGATCACGCCGCTGCTCAAGCGCCTGGAAGGACCTGGCTGACGAGAGCGGCAGGCCCGCGCTCAGCGTCCCGGCAGCCGCAGCAGGGCCCGCGCGCCGCCCAGCGGACTCGTGCCCAGATCGAGAGCCCCGCCGTAGGCGCCCGCGATCTCGCGGGCGACCGCGAGACCAATGCCCTGGCCATCCACTGATTCATCGGCGCGGACACCCCGCTCGAGGACCCGTCCCCGTTCGGCCTCCGCAATACCGGGTCCATTGTCCTCGACCTCGAATTCGAGGCCGGGGCGGCGCCAGCCCTCGCGGCGCCAGGGTCCGGCCCGCACGCGCACTTCGCCACGACCGTACTTGCAGGCGTTGTCCAGCAGGCTGCCGGCCAGCTCCATGAAGTCGCCGGCATCGATCGGATAGGCCACGCCGGGGCTCACCTGCAGCGTGATGCGTGGGCGCCGGTCCGCATAGACCTTGGCCAGCGCCTGCCGCAATTGCTCGAGTGGCTCGCCGATCGTGAGGTCGGCGAGCGTCGCACCGCTGCCGCCGAATACCGCGCGCTTCAGCTGGTGCTGGATGATGCCGCTCATGCGTTCCAGGTGCGGCGCCAGTGCTCGCTGCTGCTCCGGTGGCGCCGCCTCGACCAGGCTGCGCAGCGCCGCCAGCGGAGTCTTGAGGCTGTGGGCCAGGTTTCCGAGCGTCGTCCGGTAGCGTTCCAGCCGCTGGCGCTCGCCGGCGAGCAGCGCGTTCAGGTTGCCGGTGATACCGGCCAGTTCGCGCGGCCAGCCCTCCCCCAGCAGCTCGCGCCGCCCGAGTTCGACATCGGCGATCTCAGCCTCGAGGCGGCCGAGCGGTCGCAGCGCCACGCGCAGCGCCAGGCCGAGACCCGCAAGGAGCAGGACCGCAAGCGCCAGTGCGCCGGCCGTCAGGCGGGCACGCATCCGCGCCATCTCCGCATACCAGGGTTCCAGGCTCTCGGCCGCGTGGATCACGTAGTCCCGCGCAACACCCTCGGCATCCGTCCAGCGGGTACCGAAGGACAGGGCCAGCACGCGGCCGCCGTCGGCCAGCCGTAATTGCTCGAGCCGGCGCTCTCCCGGCGCCGGCCTGGCCGTGAGTTCGAGGCCCGAGCCGACGAGCGATGGCGAACGCCAGAGACTCGTCGCACCGGTGATTCCGGCGTACAGCCCGGACCCGGGCGTCGCGAGGCGGGCATCGGTGACATCGCCCGGTACCAGCCGCCCGGTCGCATCCAGGTCGGCCGCGGCGATCAGCGCGATGACCTGGGCCTCGAGCACTTCGCGTCGCGAGCGCTGCCCGAGGTCACGGTACAGCGCGTCGAGCGCCCAGGCTGCGATCACGGCCGCCCCCAGCAGCAGCAGTGCGAGCGTGACCAGCACGCGCGCCCGCAGCGATGGGGCCGGGCGCGTCACGGGTCGTGGCGCGCGACCCGGTAGCCCCGGCCGCGCAGCGTCTCGATCGGCTGCCGGGTCCCATCCGGGTCCAGCTTGCGCCGCAGGCGGCCGACGAAGACCTCGATCGTATTGCTGTCGCGCTCGAAGTCCTGCTCGTAGAGTTTTTCCGTCAGCTCGCTTTTCGAGACGACTTCGCCCGCGCGCAGCACCAGGTATTCCAGCAGGCGATATTCGAATGCGGTCAGCTCGACGGGCTGGCCGCCGACGCGGACCTCCTGGCTGCGCGTATCGAGCTCGAGCTCGCCGCAGACCAGCAGCGGCTGTGCCCAGCCCGCGGAGCGGCGCACCAGCGCCTGCACGCGAGCCAGCACCTCCTCGAACTGGAACGGCTTGGTCACGTAGTCATCAGCCCCGGCATCGAGGCCGGCGACCTTTTCCTGCCAGCTGTCACGCGCGGTCAGGATCAGCACCGGGAACCGGCGGCCGGCCTTGCGCCAGCCGCGGATCGCCTCGAGCCCGGAGCGTCCGGGCAGGCCGAGGTCCACGACCGCGACGTCCATCGGATATTCGTGCCCGAGGAACTCGCCCTCGACGCCATCCGCAGCGGCATCGACGATGAATCCGGCAGCCCGGAGGCGCGTGACCAGCGTCTCGCGCAGCACCGGCTCGTCTTCGATCACGAGCAGCCGCACGCGGTCCTCAGAGTTCTGCGCCGGTCGCGGCGTCGATCGTCACCTCGAAAACCCGGCCATCGGCACCGAGCAGGCGAATCCGGTAGACGACCCGGTCGCCATTGCGCCGCTCCTCCGCGCGCACGACGCGTGCACCATGGCGACGCTCGGCCCGGGCGACGGCCTCGTCGAGCGACACGCCCCGCTCGGCCAGCGTCCGCCACCGCGGCTGGCCGCGGTCATCAGGCCGGTCGCCGGCGGCCACGCCGGTACCCATTGCCAGCGCGGTGCCGGCCAGCACGGCCAGGAGCGACCTTCTCATGCGGGCATTGTAGTACACGTGCGCCCTGTCGCCGCCCTGCGCTAGCCGGATACCGGGGTCACGTCGACCCGTACCTGGATGCGCTCGCCCGGATCATGGGACATCCAGGTTGTCTGCCGGCGGCCCTCGTACTCATAGGTCACGTCGTAGCCTTCGATGCGCTCGACCCAGTTGTCGCGGTACTGCACCCCGCAGCGCTCGACCAGCCGCTCATCGTGCCGATAGCCCTGGTCGTAGGTGTTGCGCTCCCGCGAGACGTTATAGGCGATGGCGCCGCCGATCAGCGCGCCAGCCGCGCGGGCGGCCTGCCGCCCGTGGCCGTCGCCCACCTGGTTGCCGAGCGCACCGCCGATGATCGTCCCGATCAGCGTGCTGCCGATGTGCCGGGACGACAGCGGGCCGTCGGGCCGGTACTGCGTCTCCTGCCAGCATTCCCGAACCGGCTCACTGACGCGGACCCGCTGCCGGATCGGCTCTACATACAGGACGCGCGCCCAGGCGTAGTCGCCGCGGCCGTAGCCGTCGCGATCCTCATGGCGATAGCGGCCATCGCGATCGTAGGAGTCGTAACGGGTGTACTGGCCGGAGCGGTCGTAGTCGCGGGCTCGGTCGTGGTCCGCCCACGCAGCGGCTGATGCCGCGGCGAGGGTCATCGTGAGCCCGGAAATGCAGATGCGGCGCAACATGGCTGGCCTCCTTGTCTGGGTACGGCGCTACTCTGCAACCGGGTCGATGAATGCGTCCTGAACGCGGCTCTCGAGCCCCTCCGCTCACGGCGCCGCCCGCTTGGCCTCCGTCCACAGCGTATCCAGGAGCTCCGGACTGGCACTTCCGGCCGTGAGGCCGCGGGCCGCCAGAGCTTCCTCGACCCGGGCGAACCGCGCCGCAAAGCGTGCGTTGGCACCGCGCAGCGCGGTTTCCGGGTCCAGCTCCAGGTGGCGTGCCAGATTGACCACGGAGAACAGCAGGTCCCCGAGTTCCGCCTCGAGCCTGGAACGGTCGCCCCCCTCCGCCCGGGCCTGGTCCAGCTCCGCCAGCTCCTCGATGATCTTGGCGCGGGGGCCGCTGGCATCCGGCCAGTCAAAGCCGGTCGCGGCCGCGCGGCGCCCGAGCTTCCGGGCCCGGGTCAGCGCCGGCAGTGCCAGCGGGATACCGTCCAGGGTACCCCCAAGGCCCCGGGTGCTGCGCTCCTCGGCCTTCAGTTGTTCCCAGGCACGCGCCTGGGCGCCGGCATCCGCGATCGCTTCGCCACCAAAGACATGCGGGTGGCGGCGCTCGAGCTTGCCGGCGATCGCCGCCACGACATCGCCGAAGTCAAAGGCCCCCTGCTCTTCGGCGATGCGCGCATGAAAGACCACCTGGAACAGCAGGTCGCCGAGTTCCCCGCGCAGTTCCTCGAGGTCCTGACGTTCGATTGCATCGACCACCTCGAAGGCTTCCTCGAGTGTATGCGGTGCGATCGAACGGAAGTCCTGCGCGCGGTCCCAGGGACAGCCGGCCGCGGGATCGCGCAGCCGGGCCATGATGCCGAGCAGGCGCTCAATCGCCACCGCCGCCACCCCCGCCGAGCAGTTCGCGCAGTGTCAGCAGCATGCCGGCGGTCACGCCCCAGATCATCCGGTCCTGCCAGTGGATGTCAAAGGTCTCGAACTCCTCTCCCTGCCACTGGCGCATGCGGCGAATATCGGCCGCGGGATCCAGGATCCGGCGCAGCGGTACCTCGAAGCTGCTCGACACCTCGAAGGGATCCAGGACCAGCTGGAACTGCGGCCGTACCAGTCCGACGATCGGCGTGATCCGGTAGCCCGTGATCACCGGATGGTCGGGCAGGAAGCCGAGCACGTCGACAAGCTCGCGCCTGAGTCCGATTTCCTCCTCGGTTTCGCGCAGCGCCGCGTTCACCGCATCCGGGTCGTCCGGCTCCAGCCGCCCGCCGGGAAAAGCGATCTGCCCGGCGTGATGCTTGAGGTCGCTCGCCCGC
>SCUD01000008.1 GCA_004297335.1 Gammaproteobacteria bacterium | reverse complement strand
GTGCCCGAGCAGCCGGGGGAGGGCATCCCGGTAACCTACGTGCCGGCGCGCAACACGGTATTCCTCGCCTGCGCGCTCGCCTGGGCCGAGGTGCTCGGTGCGCAGGATCTCTACATCGGGGTCAATGCCGTCGACTACTCCGGCTACCCGGATTGCCGGCCCGAGTTCATCGAAGCCTTCGAGCGACTCGCGAACCTCGCGACCCGCGCGGCGGTCGAGGGGCGGCGGCTGCAGGTCCAGGCACCGCTGCTGCACCTGGGCAAGGCCGGGATCATCCGCCAGGGTGTCGCCCTTGCGGTGGATTATTCACTGACCGTGTCCTGCTACCGGCCCGACCAGCAGGGTCGTGCCTGCGGCCGCTGCGATTCCTGCCGGCTGCGGCGCGCGGGTTTCGAGGCGGCCGGCGTCCCCGACCCGACGCGCTACTCATGATGCCCGCTCCGGCCTGCGGTATCATGCGCGTCCCTGTCCCGGGCCGTTAGCTCAGTGGTAGAGCATCTGGCTTTTAACCAGTTGGTCGATGGTTCGATCCCATCACGGCCCACCACCGCCGGTCGTCACCGTTCATTCAACCCTACGCGAAGGGATTGATGATCGACAGCCGGCCATCGATGCGCTGCCGGTGCTTCATGTCCTCCGAATAGAGCGTGGTGCAGCCGGCCCGCAGTGCAGTAGCAAGGATCACCGAGTCGTAGAACGAGAACCGGTAACGAGCCGCCAGATCCACCGCCCGATCGTGATCTTCGGTGGTGACTGGCTCGGTACGGCAGACTCCGCGAACCGCGGCAAGGACCTCACGGATCTCGGCCCATGACAGCCTCAGCTTGCGCGACGCAACGGCGGCAAATTCGTTGAGCACCTGAACGCTGATGACGCCTGGCCGCTCGAGCAGTTCCTCTACTCGATCCGCCCTGCTGGTGTCGGCCGATAGCAGGTAGAGCAGCACATTCGTATCGAAGAACGTCTCAGAGTCGCTCATTGGCTTCGAGGCGGTCGAACTTGAAGTCGCCAGGCAGGCGGCCGCGGAAGCGGCGCAGCCGAGCCAGCAATTCCCTGGTACCGGGCGTTCTTGCGACCGCGAAGCTGCGGATTCCAGTCGCATGAATCTCGATGTCGTCGCCCTCCCTGAGCCTGAGGGCCCGGACCACGCTGGCAGGCAGCCGGATGGCCAGACTGTTGCCCCATCTGGAAACTTGCATTGTGGAATCTCTGGATATACAATTTCTCCATAGTATATCCATCCGTGTCCAGGCCAGCAAGCGGTTCCTGCGGTTGATCAAGACCATCGTTGCCGATGAGATCCGCCTGCTGACCTGGTGCTGTCCGTCCTGAACCTGGAGCATGCGGCCAGCGTGAAATTCAGTGTCGAGCGCGGCGCCACCATGCCGGCACGCGTCGTGCTGCGGGGCCAGGCGACCCGGGGGTCGCGCCTGATCCTGATCGCTGGCTACGACGGGCCGGAGCTGCCGGAGCGGCTGACCGACGTGGTGGTCGAACCGGCCGATTCCGGGGAGCAGGCCTGGTGCCTGCGCTGCGGCGAAGGAGAGTTCCGGTTCCGGGCCAGCGCCGTGGAGCGGCTCGAGGGTCGGCCGGAGCTCTGGGAACCCCTGCACCGGCCATTTGCGCTGCGGTCCGGCGAGCGCCGGATGGCCCTGCTGCTGCTCGCTCTCCTGCGGCTGCCGGGCGGCGCCTGGCTCCTGCGCCGCTGGCATGGCAGCCGCGGCTGAGCCGCCCAACCCGCCGGTTTACTTGCTATTTCCCGGACCGGACAGGTAGATTGGCGGCCGGTTTTTGCGGTGCATACAGCGCCGCTTCCCTGAGTTGAGGAGTCCTGGCATTCATGCGGGTCCAGCCCTGGTCGGTCCACAAGTTCGGTGGCTCGAGTCTCGCCGATGCCAGCTGCTTCCGGCGCGTCGCCGACATCATCGAGAAGCTGCCGCAGCCGCGGGTCGCGGTCGTACTCTCGGCCTGTCGCGGTGTCACCGATGAACTGATCGGCATCGTCTCTGCGGCTGAAAAGCTGGACGAGCAGGGGTACATGGCCACGCTCGAGCGCCTGCGCGCCCGGCATACGGCGATCGCCGAGGAACTGCTCAGCGAACCGGCCCGCGGGCATTACCTGGAACGACTGAGCGCCGATCTCGCGGACCTGCAGCGCATCCTGTATGCCGTATCGCTGGTGCGGTCCGCGGGACGCGAGGTGCGCGACGTGGCCGCCGGCTACGGCGAACTGTGGTCCTCACGCCTGTTCGCCGCCTGGCTCGCTGGCCGTGGCCGGCGCTCGCCGGTCGTCTGGACCGATGCGCGCGACATCGTCATCGTCGAATGGGGTCCGCTCGGCCCGCGCGTGCAGTGGGAACGGACCCGGGAACTGGTGCGCGAGCGGGTCGCCATCGAGGCCGAGGCCACGCTCGTGATCCCCGGCTACGTCGCCACCGATGCGCGCGGCGTGCAGACCACGCTCGGCCGCAACGGCAGCGATTTCTCGGCCTCGATCTTCGGCGCGCTGCTGGATGCCGGCGAGATCGTCATCTGGACCGACGTGGATGGCGTGCTGTCGGCGGACCCGCGCCGCGTCCCGGACGCCAAGGTCATCGACTCCATGTCCTACAACGAGGCCATGGAACTCGCGTATTTCGGCGCCAAGGTCATCCACCCGCAGACCATGGCGCCGGCGATCGCCGGGTCGATTCCGATCCGGATCTGCAACACCTTCGCGCCGGAACATCCCGGTACGCTGATCCAGGCCCATTCCGACTCGAAGCTGGTGGTCAAGGGCATCACCAGCGTCGAGGACACCGCGCTGGTCAACGTCGAGGGCGCCGGCATGATCGGCGTGCCCGGCACGGCGCACCGGCTGTTCGGCGCACTGCGCGAGGCCGAGATCTCGGTCGTGCTGATCTCGCAGGGCAGTTCCGAGCATTCGATCTGCTTTGCGATTCCGGCGGCGCAGGCCGCGGCCGCCGAGCGCGTCGTGCGTGCCGCCTTCGCCACCGAGCTGCGCGAAGGCCAGATCCAGAGCGTCGAGGTCAGCGACAACTGCTCGATCGTCGCCGTCGTCGGCGACGGCATGGCCGGCGCACACGGCATCGCCGGCAAGCTGTTCGGCGCACTCGGCAATGCCGGCGTCAACGTCCGGGCGATCGCCCAGGGTGCCTCCGAGCGCAACATCTCGGTCGTCGTCGACCGGCGCGACGCCGCCAAGGCGCTGCGCGCCGTGCATTCGGGCTTCTACCTGTCGCCGCACACGCTGTCGATCGGCCTGATCGGGCCGGGCACAGTCGGTTCGGTGCTGCTCGAGCAGCTCGCCTCCCAGTCCGAGCGCCTGCGCCGCGACTGCAACCTGGACCTGCGCGTGCGCGGCATCGCGAGTTCCAGACGCATGCTGCTCACCGACCGCGCCATCGACCTCGCCAACTGGCGGCAGGAGATGGCGGCGCATGGCGAGCCACTCGACATCGAGCGCTTCGCCGCCCATGTCGCGGCCGATCACCTGCCACACCGGGTGATGATCGACTGTACGGCCGATGCCGGGGTGGCCGCGCGCTACGCAGAGTGGTTCCATGCCGGCCTGCACGTAGTCACGCCGAACAAGAAGGCCCACAGCGCGGCGATCGAGCAGTTCCGCGCCATGCAGGAGGCGCGTCGCCAGGCCGGTACGCACTATCTGTACGAGGCGACGGTCGGTGCCGGCCTGCCGATCATGCTGACGGTCCGTGATCTGCGTGAGACCGGTGACGAGATCCGGGCGATCGACGGCATCTTCTCCGGCACGCTCGCCTACCTGTTCAACGTGTTCGACGGCAGCGTGCCCTTCTCGACGATCGTCGCCGATGCCCGTGCCCGCGGCTTCACGGAACCCGACCCGCGCGACGACCTGTCGGGCACCGACGTCGCGCGCAAGCTGGTGATCCTGGGCCGGGAGATGGGCCTCGCGATCGGGCTCGAGGAGGTCGTCGTCGAGAGCCTGGTGCCGGAGGCGCTGCGCGGCTGCACGGTCGCTGAGTTCCTCGAGCGCCTGCCGGCCCACGACGAGCGCATGCGGGCCCTGGTGACGGACGCAAAGCGCGAGGGCAAGGTGCTGCGCTACGTCGGGCGCCTCACGGCCGACGGACGGGCGACGGTTGGCCTGGAGCGGCTCGATGGACACCACGCCTTCGCCAACATCTCGCTGACCGACAACATCGTGCGGTTCATGACCGCGCGCTACTGCGACAATCCGCTGATCGTGCAGGGACCGGGCGCCGGCCCGGCGGTCACGGCCGGTGGCGTGTTCGGCGACCTGTTGCGGCTCGCCTCGTACCTCGGCGCGCGGATCTAGGAGAGCGGATGTCCGTCACTTCGGCGACCGCCTTCGCCCCGGCCTCGGTCGGCAACGTCGGCATCGGTTTCGATATCCTCGGACACACGTTCCCGGCGCTCGGTGACCGGGTGCGGGCGCGGCGCAGTGCGGCCGCTGGCGTGCGCATCACTGCGATCGGCGGCGTCGTTCGCGACCTGCCGCTCGAGGCGGCGCAGAATACCGCCGGCATGGCGGTGCAGGCGCTGCTCGAAGCGGTGCAGCCGGGCTTCGGCGTGGAACTCGAGATCGAGAAAGGCATCCCGCTGGGTTCGGGTCTCGGGGGCTCGGCGGCATCCGCAGTTGCCGGCGTGGTGGCGGCAAATGCGCTGCTCCCCGAGCCGCGGCCGGCGCTGGAACTGCTGCGCTACGCGATGCGTGGCGAGGCGGTCGCGAGCGGCGCCGTGCACGTCGACAACATTGCCCCGTCGCTGTTCGGCGGCCTGGTGCTGACCGTCGGCATCGACAATCCGCGCATCAAGCAGATCCCGGTGCCGCCGATGATCCGCTGCGTGCTGGTGCACCCGCGGATGTTCCTCGGCACGCGTGAGGCGCGTGGCATCCTGAACCGCAGCGTCGATCTCGCCGACGTCGTCTGGCAGACCGCGAACCTGGCCGGTTTTCTCGCCGGTTGCTATACCAGCGATCTGGCGATGATCCGTGACGCCTTCGAGGACGTCATGATCGAGCCGCAACGCGCGCGGCTGATTCCCGGCTTTGCCGAGGTCAAGCGTGCCGCGATGGACCGCGGTGCGCTCGGCTGCTCGATCTCGGGTGCCGGGCCGAGCGTGTTTGCCTGGTGCGAGGAAGCGCAGGCCAGTGCGATCGCCGCAGCGATGGCCCAGGCCTTCGCCGGCGAAGGACTCGAGAGCGATCAGTGGGTCGCCGCGATCGAAGCGGTCGGTGCGCGGGTCGAGGAGACGAGTTGAGGATCTGCAGCACGCGGGACCGGGCGCTCACTGTGTCGCTCTCCCAGGCGATGCAGCAGGGGCTCGCACCGGACGGGGGCCTGTTCGTCCCGGCCGAGCTGCCGCACATCGGACTGCCGCGGCATGGCGTGACGACGCTCGCCGGGACGGCGCGGACGCTGCTGGCTCCATTCTTCGAGGGCGATGCGCTGGCTCCGCGCGTCCCGGAAATCGTGGCCGAAGCCTTCACCTTCCCGGCGCCGCTGCGGCGCGTGCAGGGCGATCCCGAGCGCCTGTCGGTGCTCGAGCTGTTCCACGGCCCGACAGCCGCATTCAAGGATTTTGGCGCGCGCTTCCTGGCCGCCTGCCTGGCCCGCATCCCCGGCGACGGTCGGCCGCTGACGATTCTCGTGGCGACTTCCGGCGACACCGGCGGCGCGGTCGCCGCCGCGTTTCACGGGCGGCCCGGCGTAGAGGTGGTGGTGCTGTACCCGGCGGGCCTCGTCTCGCCGCTGCAGGAACGCCAGCTGACCTGCTGGGGCGGCAATGTCCGCAGCTTCGCGGTGCAGGGCTCTTTCGATGACTGCCAACGCATGGTCAAGCAGGCCTTCGCCGATCCGGAACTGCGCACGCGGCTGCGGTTGAATTCGGCGAACAGCATCAACATCGGCCGGTTGCTGCCGCAGCTGTGCTATTTCGGCGCGGCGGCGCTGCGGGTCTGGGAGAGCGAAGGCCGCGCACCCGGCTTCCTGGTGCCATCCGGAAACCTCGGCCAGGCGGTCGCCTGTGTCTGGGCCCGGGCGATCGGCCTGCCGATCGGCGAGATCGTGCTGGTCCATAACGCGAATCGAACGGTACCGGACTTCCTGGCGGACGGCGAGTGGCGTCCGCGGCCGAGCATCGCGACGCTCGCTTCGGCGATGGACGTCGGTGATCCGAGCAACATGGAGCGGCTGCGCTTCCTGTTCCCGGACGCTGCCGGCATGGCTGGCAGCCTGCGCGCCGTATCGGTCAGCGACTCGCAGATCCGCGAGTGCATCCGTGCCGAATATGCGCAGACCGGCCTCGTGCTGTGCCCGCACAGCGCGACGGCCGTGCATGTGTACCGGAGCCTCGATCCGGGGGTGCGCCGCGAGACCCACTGGATCGCGGTCGCGACCGCGCACGCGGCCAAGTTTGCTGAGATCGTCGCGCCGTTGATCGGCGGTACGCTGACGATGCCGCCGGCACTGGCCGAGCTGGCCACCCGCCCGGTGGCGCACGAGGATCTGCCGGCCGACTTTGCGGCACTGCGCGCGCGGCTCGGGACGACATGAACACGGATCGTTTGGTCGTTGCGGTCGTCATCGCAGCGGCGGTCGCGGCGCTCGCGGGCTATGGCGGAGTGGCCGGCTGGCGCCGCTTTGTGCGTTATCGGCGGCGCCGGCAGATTGCGCGCAGCATCAGCGTGGCCGGCAGCGCGATGCTGCAGGACGTGATCGTGCCCGATGGCAGCGGCGGGCACCTGCATCTCGACTTCCTGCTGGCAACCAGTCGGGGCCTGCTGGTCATCGACCTGCGCGACGTCGACGGCATCGTCTTTGGCGGCGAGCACCTGCGCGAGTGGACCGTGATGAACGGCAACGAGCGCTCGACCTTCCTGAATCCGCTCGAAGCCCTGTACGACCGGCTGGCCGCCGTGCGCCTGCTCGCCGGCGACGTAACCGTCGAGGGGCGTATCGTCTTTACCGAGCGCAGCCGCTTTCCAAAAGGGCAACCGCCGCAGGTCGCGCTGATCAGTGCGCTGGCGACGGAGTTTCCGGCACCCGGCGAGCTGGCCGGCCGGCTGCGGGAAGCGTGGGACGCCGTAGCGAAAAGCGCGGAGCCGAGTCCACTGGCGAGGCGGTGAAACAGATCAATCGCTGCGCCGCCCGCCCTGCGCCGTCAGCACCTGAGCCACGCAGACGGTCAGCTTCTGCGCGCAGTCAATGTGCAGGAATTCATTCGGGCCATGCGCGTTGGCGTGCGGCCCGAGCACGCCGGTGACGAGGAACTGGGTGGTCGGGAACTTCTCGCTCAGCATGCCGATGAACGGGATGCTGCCGCCGGTGCCCTGGTACATCACCGGGCGGCCGAAGGCGCCGCGCGAGGCCGCGTCCATCGCCTGCTCGAGCCACGGCGCGAGCGGCGGGGCGTTCCAGCCGGCGAGCGAGGCATCGACATGGAAGCGCACGCGCGCGCCATAGGGCGGATCGGCCTCGAGTCGGGTGCGCACGGCATCCGCGGCGCGAGTCGCGTCGGTTGCGGGCGGCAGGCGCAGCGACAGCTTCAGTTCGACACGCGGCAGCAGCACGTTGCCGGCCTGGCGCAGCTCCGGCAGGCCAGCGGCGCCGGTCACCGCGAGCGTCGGGCGCCAGGTGTTGTTGAGCAGGAGCTCGTACGGGGAATCGCTGAGCGGTCGCACGCCAGGGGCGAACGGCAGCCGGCTGCTGACGCGCTCGCCGAGCACCTCGGCGGCGACTCGCGCCTGCGCCTGGCGTTCGGCCGGGATGTCGCAGTAGAGCTCGTCGATGAGCAGGTCGCCGGTGACGTCGTCCTCGAGCCGCGCGAGCAGCGTGCGCGCAATGCGGAACGCGGATGGGGCTATGCCGGTGCCGAGGCCGGAGTGGATGCCCTCGGTGAGCACCTCGACGGACAGCGTGCCGGTCAGGTTGCCGCGCAGTGAGGTCGTGCACCAGAGCTGGTCGTAGTTGCCGCACTCGGCATCGAGGCAGACGACGAGATCCGGCGTGCCGATGCGATCGGCGAGTGCGGTAACGTAGTGCGGCAGGTCCTGGCTGCCGCTCTCCTCGCAACCCTCGATCAGGACCACGCAACGCGCATGCGGCAGGCCCTGCTCGTGCAGCGCGCGCACGGCCGCCAGCGACGAGAACAGGGCATAGCCATCGTCCGCACCACCGCGGCCGTACAGCCGCCCGTCACGGATCACCGGCTGCCAGGGGCCGAGTCCTGCGTCCCAGCCGGTGAACTCCGGCTGCTTGTCGAGGTGGCCATACAGGAGGACCGTGCCCGGAGCGGTGCCCGGGATCTCGCAGAAGATCAGTGGCGTACGGCCGGGCTCACGGTGCACTTCCACGCTCAGTCCCGGAATCGGCTGCTCACGGCACCACGCGGCCAGCAGCTCGGTGGCGCGGTCCATGTGGCCATGCGCCTCCCAGTCCGGATCGAATGCGGGCGAGAGGTTCGGGATCCGGATGTAGTCGATGAGCCGTGGCAGGATCGACTGTTCGAATTGGCTGGAAATGAACCAATTGGCACTATTAAAGTTCATGATGTATCAATTAGTTAGGAATGATTCGAGAACTGCTGATGAGGTTTTTGATACCGAAAAAGCGCATCGCATTATCGGTCGTGATCCGGGCTACCTCAGCAGGCTCCTGCTGTCGGGCCTCGGCCACCGCCGCCAGCACTGCTGGAAGATACATCGGTTCGTTACGTCGGTGGGGCGGCTTCGGCGTGATCGTGCGCGGCAGCAGGTAGGGGCCATCGGTCTCGATCATCAGGCGGTCGTCGGGGATCCGGTCGACGATCGACCGCAGGCCGGTGCCACGTCGCTCATCGCAGATCCAGCCGGTGATGCCGATCGACAGCCCGGCGGCGAGGCAGGCCTCGAGTTCCGCTGCGGTGCCGGTGAAGCAGTGCAGCACGGCGCGCGGGATCCCGGGCAGCCAGTCGCGCAGGATGGCGGTGAAATCCGCATGGGCCTCGCGCTCGTGCAGGAAGACCGGCCGCCGGTGGCGGGCGGCGAGTTCCAGCTGCCAGGCGAACGCGCGGCGCTGTGCCTCGGGCGGTGAATAATTGCGGCAATAGTCGAGTCCGCATTCGCCGGCGGCGACATTGAACGGATCGGCGAACATTGCGGCCAGCCGCTCGAGATCCGCGGCAACGAGCTCCGCGGCATGATGCGGATGCACGCCGGCGGTGGCCCGCAGCAGTTCCGGCCACTGGCGGCACAGCTCCAGCGCCCGGGCGCTGCTCGCGAGCGTGCTGCCGGTGACGATCATGGCGACGATGCCGGCTGCGCGGGCCCGCTCGATGACCGCCGCCCGATCCGGATCGTAGCTGGCGTGCTCGAGGTTGATGCCGATGTCGATCAGCGGCAGCGACATCGCTCAGTCCGTGCGCCAGCGGAACCCGGCCGCCGCAAGCCCGAGGAACAGCGCGGTCATCGCCGCGAGCGCCGTGAGGCGGGGCAGGATGTCGAGCAGTCCCGCGCCGTCCAACATGATCGCCCGCGCGGCGCTCAGCATCTGCGTCAATGGCAGCAGCTCGGCGGCCATCCTGAGCCATGCCGGGGCACCCTCGAGCGAGAACCAGACCCCCGACAGCAGCATCATCGGCCAGGACAGCAGGTTCAGCACGCCGCTCGCGAGTTCCTCGCTGGTGACCCGGGCCGCGACCATGAAGCCGAGCGAGATCATCGACATCGCGCCGAGGGCCGCGGTTGCAAACAGCAGCAGCAGGCTGCCGTCATTGCGGAACTCGATCAGCAGCGCCAGCGCCGCATAGACCAGGACCGAGACGCCGAGGCTCATCGCAAGGCGCGACAGGACCTGGGCGACGCCGAATTCGAGCGCGGTCAGCGGCGTCGCCGACAGGCGGCGCAGGAAACCGGACTTGCGATAGCGCACGACGACGTAGCCGACCCCGAACAGGCAGCTGAACATCATGCTCATGCCGAGCACGCCGGGCAGCAGCCAGTCGACGTAGCGGACCGCGGCCCCGCTGACCGGCTGGCGGCGTGCACCGGCTGCGGTTTCGAGCAGCAGTTTCTCGGCCAGGTAGCCCTTGGGCGAATCCGCATTGACCCAGTAGCGTGGGGAGCCGCGCAAATCGAGCAGCAGGTCGGCCTGGTGGCGCTCGACCTTGCGGATCGCCGTGTCGAGCTCCGCCTCCGGGACCCGGTAGAAGTCCACGTAGCGCGTGCCGAGGAACGGGTGCAGCGCGCCATCCAGGGTGGCCTCGGTCCCGCTCACGACGCCTACCTTGAACAGCGGGCGTTGCTGGCCGCCGAAGATCACCGCGAAGGCGATCACCAGCCCGAGTGGCAGCAGCACGTTGAACACCAGCGTGGCCCGGTCGCGCAGGAACTCGAAGTTGCGGGTCCGCAGCACTGCGAGCATGCGCCGCATCTTCATGTGCGCAGCTCCCGGCCGGTGAGCTCGAGGAACAGGTCCTCGAGGTTGCGCGGCCGGATCCGCAGCCGGCGCAGCGGTACGCCGCCATCGAGCAGCGCCCGCAATGCACCCTCGACGTCCGGTGTCGAGATCTCGACGCGGTCGCCGGTGACCAGAACCGGCAATGAAAATCGCTGCGGGTCGCCCGGAAAGTCCTCGCGCGGCAGCTCCAGCACGACGTCGTCGAAGTGATCGGCGAGCAGTCGCGTCGGCGTGCCCTCGGCGATGATCCGGCCGCGATCCATGATCGCGACGACATCGCAGAGATAGTAGGCCTCTTCCATGTAGTGCGTGGTCAGCAGGATGGTGCGCTGCTCGGCCTTGATCGCCCGGATCAGGTCCCAGAAGTTGCGCCGCGCCTGCGGGTCGAGGCCGGTCGTCGGCTCGTCGAGGAACAGTACCTGCGGGTCGTTGACCAGCGCCACCGCGAGCAGCAATCGCTGCAGCTGGCCGCCCGAGAGCTTGCGGTTGTCGCGGTCGGCCAGTGACTCGAGCGAGCACAAGCGGATGACTTCGTCAATATCACGCCCCCGTGGATACAGGCGCCGGAACATCGCCAGCGTCTCGCGCACCGTGACGAACTCCTGCAGCGCCGTCTTCTGGAACTGGATGCCGGCTTCGGCACGAAAGCGCTCGCCCAGCGGCTGGCCGTGGTACAGGACCTGGCCGGAAGTCAGCGGCGTCACGCCCTCCATGATCTCGACGGTCGTCGTCTTGCCGGCGCCATTCGGACCGAGCAGCCCGAAACAGGTGCCGGGCGCGATCGTGAAGGACACACCATCCACCGCGCGCACGCCGGGATACTGCTTGACCAGATCGCGGACTTCGATCACCGGCTGCATGCCACCCCCGTATGCGGGACGATCCTATATCATGGTGCGCGTGATGCCCCGGCACTTCCCGCACCTGCTCGCGCCGCTCGATCTCGGCTTCATGACCCTTCGCAACCGGGTGCTGATGGGGTCGATGCACACAGGGCTCGAGGACCGGCGCCAAGATTACCCGAAACTCGCCGCTTATTTCGCGGAGCGCGCCCGCGGCGGCGTCGGCCTGATCGTGACCGGTGGCGTCGCGCCGAATATCGCCGGCTGGACCAAACCCGGTGCCGGTACGCTGAGTGGCCGGCGGCACCTGGCGCGCCACCGGCTGGTCACGGCGGCGGTGCGCGCCGAGGGCGGGCGGATCTGCCTGCAGATCCTGCACACCGGCCGCTACGGCTACCATCCGCTGACGGTCGCCCCGTCACGGCTGAAGGCGCCGATCGCGCCGTTCACGCCGCGGGCCCTGACTGACCGCGGCGTCGGCCGGCAGATCGACGCGTTCGTCCGCGCGGCGGAACTTGCCCGGGAGGCGGGCTACGACGGCGTCGAGGTCATGGGCTCCGAGGGTTACTTCATCAACGAGTTCCTCGTGGAGCGGACCAACCACCGCAGCGATCGCTGGGGCGGCAGCTGGCCGAACCGGATGCGCCTGCCGGTCGAGATCGTCGCGCGCACGCGCCAGGCGGTGGGGCCCGATTTCATCCTGATCTACCGCCTGTCCATGCTCGACCTGGTCGAGGGTGGCAATACCTGGGAGGAGGTCGTCGAGCTCGCCCAGGCGGTCGAGCAGGCCGGCGCCACACTGATCAATACGGGCATTGGCTGGCACGAGGCCCGCATCCCGACCATCGCGACCGTGGTGCCGCGCGCCGCGTTTACCTGGGTCACGCGCCGGCTGCGCGGACTCGTGAAGATTCCGCTGGTCACCAGCAACCGGATCAACGATCCGGCGATGGCCGAGGCCGTGCTGGCCCGCGGCGATGCGGACCTCGTGTCGCTGGCCCGGCCTCTGCTGGCTGACCCGGACTTCGTCGTCAAGGCCGAAAGCGGCCGCGCGGATGAGATCAACACCTGCATCGCCTGCAACCAGGCCTGTCTCGACCATGTGTTCGAGAGCCGCACCGTGAGCTGCCTGGTCAATCCTCGTGCCGGGCGCGAGACCGAGATTGACTATCCGCCCGCCACAACGCCACGGCGCATCGCCGTGGTCGGCGCCGGCCCGGCCGGGCTCGCCTGCGCGACCGTGGCCGCCGCGCGCGGCCACCGGGTCACGCTGTTCGAGGCGGGGCCGGTGATCGGCGGGCAGTTCCTGATGGCGCGGCGCGTGCCGGGCAAGGAGGAATACAGCGAGACGCTGCGTTATTTCGGGCGGCAGCTCGAACTGACCGGCGTACAGCTGCGGCTGTCACAGCGGGTCACGCCGGCGGAGCTCGCTGGCGGCGCCTTCGACGAGATCGTGCTCGCGACCGGCGTCACGCCGCGCAGCACGCCGATTGCCGGCATCGGGCACCCGATGGTGCTCTCGTATGCGGACGTGCTGCTGCACGGCCGGGCGGTCGGGCGGCGCGTCGCGATCATCGGCGCCGGTGGCATCGGCTTCGATGTGGCCGAATTCCTCAGTCACGATTCCGCGCGGCCTTCTCCCAGCCAGGATATTGCGGAGTTTGCCCGGGAGTGGGGCATCGACATGACCCTCGGCAGCCGCGGTGGCACCGTCCCGCAGCCGGACCTGGCCGCGGAAATGGCGCGGGAGATCTGGCTGCTGCAGCGCAAGCCAACCCCGATCGGGCGCGAGCTCGGCAAGACGACCGGCTGGATTCACCGGCTGACGCTCACGCGGCGCGGCGTGAAGATGCTGCGCGGAGTGGAATACGAACGCATCGATGACGCCGGGCTGCATGTTCGCATTGGTGGTGAGCCGCGGGTGCTCGCGGTCGACAACATCGTCGTCTGCGCCGGGCAGGAACCCGAGCGCAGCCTGGCGGGCGAACTCGCCGCGGCCGGTCTGACGCCGCAGCTGATCGGTGGCTGCCGGCTGGCCGAGAAACTCGATGCCAAGCGCGCCATCGAGGAAGGCGTGCGACTGGCGGCCCGGCTGTGACCGCGTCCGCCGGCGCGCAGCTCGGACTGTGGCCGGATTCCGGCACTACCGGCATGGCCTGGCAGGTGCGGACCAGCGCCCGCGCGCGGCGCCTCAGCGCGCGCGTATTTCCCGGCGGGCGGGTCGAGATCGTCGTGCCGCCGGGCACGCGCCCCGTCAGCGTGCAGCATTTCGTCACCCGGCACCGCTCATGGATCGATCGCAAGGTCGCCGAGCACCGGGCGCTCGGCGCCGACGATGGCGAGGCCCTGCCGGAAGCCATTCATCTGCGTGCGACCGGCGAGCGCTGGCAGCTGCGATGCGTGGACGCGCCCGGCGCGCCGCGGCTGCTTGCGGACACCGGCTGCCTGCTGCTTCGAGGCGAGCTGTCGCGCACGGCGCTCGCTCGCCATGCCCTGCAGCGCTGGCTGCTGCGCACGGCCCACCAGGTCCTGGTTCCGCGGCTCGCAGCCACGGCTGCTGACTGCGGGCTCGCTTACTCCCGCGCCCAGGTCCGCCGCCAGCGCACACGCTGGGGCAGTTGCTCGCGCCGCGGCACCATCAGCCTCAATGCCTGCCTCGTGTTCCAGTCGCCGGAAGTGCTGCGCTATCTGCTGGTGCATGAGCTGGCGCACACGCGGCACATGGACCACTCGTCGCGCTTCTGGGCGCTGGTCGCCGCGCTGGAGCCGGACTGGCGGGCACTCGACCGCGAACTGGGCCGCGGCTGGCACCATGTGCCGGCGTGGGTGTTGCGCTAGCGGCCCCGGGCCAGCACGTCGCTCGGACTCCGCTGGAACTTCCGGTGGAACGCTCGCGAGAAATGACCCAGGTCCTTGAAGCCCCAGTGGAAGGCGACCTCCGTCACGGTGCGTCGCCGGGCTGAGGAGCTGATCAGCATCTGGTAGGCCCGTTGCAACCGCCTTCCGAGCAAGTAAGACGAAACGCTCTCATCGTGCTGGTAGAACAGCCGGTGCAAGGACCGCAGGGACATGCCCGCTTCCCTGGCAATATCTGCGGGCCCCAGTTCCGGGTTCGTGAGCCCTCGCTCGATGACGGCCTGTGCGCGTGCAAATGCACGTCGCGCTGCAGCACTCGGTCCCTGTGTCGGGTCTTCCCGACCCGCGGCAAGTCCGCCCGAGACCAGGGAGATCAGCGAATCACGCAGGCTGAGTTCCTCGACGATCCCGCACTGCTGTCGCTCGCCGACGACCAGATTTGACAACAAGAGCAGGGATCGCGTCAGGAAATTCCGTGCGGAAAACAAGTACAGAACCGAAGCCGCCGGGCCATCGGGGTGCAGGTACAGAATGGATCGCGGCAGATGCACCGACAGGTGCTGGAAGGGATCACGGAACTGGAAGTCCCAGGGCATGCAGGGATCCACCAGCGTGCAGTCTCCAGGCCCGAAGGCCAGGCTATGTTCCCCGCATTTCAGAACAGCGCTGCCTGTCAGGTTGGCGACCAGATACACGTGGCCGCTGCCGGCGCCACTGTGCGGCTCGACAATCTGCCGGACCCGCTGGACGTTGGATCCGATGATTCCGCAAGGCAGCGCAGAGCCGCCATTGCGGCTGAAATTACCCTGAAACGATGGAACATCCGCCGCGTCGATGGCGACCGTCCCATAAACGTCTTCCAGAGCTGCGTGCCAGGCTTCCAGCGCATACATGGCGCTTTTCATGTGTCGCGACATGCGGTTCGCTCCCATGGCCTGCTTGGCCCCTGGCGCCGCAAGGCAAGGACCTTGGCGCAGTGAGCCAAGCGGATTGGGCCGATGCCCGCTTATCTTAGATTGAGATGCTGGGAGGGCACAATCATGGCGAAGTCAGGATGGTCGTCAGCGGTTTCATCAGTTCGGCTGGCTGCTGGCCTGTTGAGCATTTTCGCCGCCAGCGACCCCGCACTGGCGCAGTCACAAGCAGCTGGAGCGCGGCTCGATGAGATTGTCGTCACGGCCCGCAAACGCGAGGAGGATCTGCAGGAGACTCCGGTTTCCGTGGCAGCATTTTCCGCGGCAGCCATCGAGGCACGCCATGCCGTCAACATTGCGGAGGTGGCGAAATATGCCCCGAATGTCAGCTTCGACGCGGCCTCCGCCATCTCCGGCAGCAGCAACTCGGCGACTGTGTTCATCCGGGGCATCGGGCAGACCGATTTCAACCTGACCATCGACCCCGGTGTCGGACTGTACCTGGATGGCGTCTATATCAGCCGGGCCGTCGGTGCCCTGCTGGAAACGGCGGATGTCGCCCAGATCCAGATCCTGCGTGGTCCGCAGGGAACCCTGTTCGGCAAGAACACGATCGGCGGTGCGGTTGTCATCACCTCACAGGAACCCGGCACCGATTTCGACTTCGTGGCTCAGGCCACGACCGGCCGCTATGGCCGCTTCGACCTCCGGACCATGGTCAACATTCCGGTCACGGACACGTTTCGGTTCCGGGCCTCCGGAAACCTGCAGACGCGATCTGGCTATGGCCTGCGCCTCTCGGACGGCCAGCACACCGGTAACAAGGACTCCATGTCCGGCCGGCTGGTGGCCGAGCTGGACCTGACGGCGTCGCTGAAGGGCACGCTGGCGATTGATGCGACCCGCGCGCGCGAGCAGGCGCCACCAGTCAAGTTGCTGGCTGTGGACGAATTCGGGTTCTTTCCCTTCCTGTACAACAACTTCATCGCCGGCGGCCTGGGCTGCGATCAATTCCCCGGGGGGGTCCCGACCCCGACGCCGACCGACAACCCGAATTGCTACAACTCGCAGTGGCTGACCGACAGCTCCTACACGAACTACAACGGAAGCCCGAACGACTCCGACCTGGACGTCTGGGGCGCATCGCTGACTCTCGACTGGACCGGACACTGGGGCAAGCTGCGGTCGATTACGGCCTATCGAGACCTGGACAGCCATTTCGCGCTGGAGAGTGATGGCGCACCGATGCTCCTCATCAACACCCAGAACGACTACACCCAGAGCCAGTTCAGCCAGGAATTCCAGTTCACCGGAAGCGCGCTGGGTGACCGCCTGAAATGGCTGGTCGGCCTGTACTACCTGAACGAGCGCGGCGAGGATATCAACAGTCTCGCGCCCGGGTCGGCATTCATGTCGTTCATCAGCGGCGGCCGGGTGGACAACGACAGCTATGCGATCTCGTCCCAGGTTTCCTATGGGGTCACCGACACCCTCACGCTGACGCTCGGGGGGCGCTATACGGATGAGACGAAGCGGTTCCTGCCGAATCAATACGTCACCTACATCCATCCGGCGATTGCTGCGTTCATGGCCGGGCTGGCGCCGATATTCACCGACGTCAACGGCAATGGGGGTCCACTGGAGGCCGGTGACCGCCTGCTGCCTTTTGGCTGGAGCTCAACTGAGGCCCAGGAATTCACGCCTGCCGTGACGCTCGATTTCAAGATGACCGCCGACCTGCTGCTCTATGCGAGCTATTCCAAGGGCTTCAAGTCGGGTGGATTCACGCAACGGGTGTTCCCGCCGCTCACCACGATTCCGAGCTTCAAGCCGGAGTTCGTCGAGAGCTACGAAGCCGGTTTCAAGTCGGAGTGGCTCGACAGTCGCCTGCGACTGAACGGCGCCGCCTATTACACCGACTACAGCGACCTGCAGGTGCTGGTGACGGTCTTCGTCGCGCCGACCGTGCAGAACGCGGGCAAGGCCCGGACCCAGGGCTTCGAGCTCGAGTTCGAGGCCGTGCCGGCGGACTGGCTGCAACTGAATGGCGGGGTCGGCTACACGGATGCCGAGTACCGTTCGATCTCGGCCGCGGCGGCCCCGGTCACCGTCGACAGCAGCCTGCCAAATGCACCGAAGTGGACTGCGAACGCCGGGGCAACGGTGCGCGTACTCGAAACGGATGGCGGCCGGCTCAGCCTGCGGGCCGACTGGACCTACAAGGGATCGCACTTTAAGGACGCCGTCAATACGCCGCAATTGCGCCAGAGGGGGGTCGGCCTGTGGAATGCCAGCGCCACCTTCGAACTTGACAACCAGCACGGCTCTGTCAGTCTCGGTGTCAGCAATCTGACGAATGAAAGGCCGCTGGTTACCGGCTATGCTGACTTGGGCGGTGCCGGCAACATCTACGGGATCTTTGCCCGGCCACGGGAGTGGTTCCTGCAGGTCGGGTACGCGATGTAGGTTTGACTGTCCAGGGGAATGGAAATGCAGTTGACATCGGACGAGCTGCTACGTGCCTACCGGACGATGAAGTCGATCCGGGAATTCGAGGAACGACTGCACGCCGAGAACGCGACCGGGGATATTCCGGGGTTCATCCACCTGTACGCCGGGCAGGAAGCGATTGCGACCGCCGTCTGCTTCGATCTCGGCACCCGGGATCACATCGGCAGTACCCACCGTGGGCATGGCCACTCGATCGCCAAGGGCTGTGATATCCGCGGCATGATGCTGGAGATCTTTGGCCGGCGCGCGGGGCTGTGCGGCGGCAAGGGCGGCTCGATGCACATCGCCGACCTCGACCACGGCATGCTGGGCGCCAATGCCATTGTCGGGGGCGCTCCGATCCTGGCGATCGGCGCGGCACTGACCTCGAAAGTCAGGGGCGACCGGACAGTCGCGATCTCCTTCACCGGTGATGGCGGCTCCAACCAAGGCACGGTCTTCGAGGCCATGAACATGGCGGTCGTCCTCAAGCTGCCCTGTGTCTTCGTCTTCGAGAACAACGGCTATGGCGAGGCCACCGGCGCGAGCTATGCGGTTGGCGCGCCGAGCATTGCCGGCCGGGCCGCTGCATTCGGGATGCCGGCCACGGCGGTCGACGGGACGGACTTCTTTGCCGTCCATGACGCGGCGCGGGCAGGCATCGCCCGTGCCCGGAACGGCGAGGGACCGAGCGCGATCGAGGCGACTGCGGTCCGGTTCCATGGTCACTTCGAGGGCGACGCGCAGCGCTACCGCGCCCGCGACGAGACGGCGAATTGCCGCCGCTCGATGGACTGCCTGTCGCGGTTCCGCGGTCAGGTCACGCAATCCGGCCTCGTGTCTCCCGGACAGCTGGAGCTCATCGATGCCGAGGTCCTGGCCCTCATCGATTCGGCGGTGTCGGGCGCACGGGCCGCGGCGCCGCCTGCGATTGACGACCTGCTGACCGACGTCTACCTCGCGTACTGAGAGACCGCTACATGGCGACAAAATCCTACCGGCAGGCACTGAACGAAGCGCTGGCACATGAAATGCGGCGCGACCCGGATGTCGTGATCATGGGCGAGGATGTCGCCGGTGGCGCCGGCGGCACTGGTGAGGTGGACGCCTACGGTGGCCCGCTGGGCGTCACCAAGGGGCTGATCCATGAGTTCGGTGCCGGCCGCGTCATCGACACCCCGATCACCGAATCCGCCATCATGGGCATGGCGGCCGGCTGCGCGATGACCGGCTTGCGGCCGGTCGCCGAACTGATGTTCGCGGACTTCCTTGGCGTCTGCCTGGATCCGATCTACAACCAGGCGGCGAAATTCCGCTACATGTTCGGTGGCAAAGCGCGGACACCGCTGGTGGTGCGCACGACGATCGGCGCCGGCTTTCGCGCCGCCGCGCAGCATTCACAGAGTCCCTACCACCTCTTCACCTCGATCCCGGGATTGAAGGTCGTCCTGCCGTCGAACGCCTATGACGCCAAGGGCCTGCTGATCCAGGCCATCCGTGACGATGACCCGGTCATCTTCCTGGAACACAAGCTGCTGTACGACACGGTGGCCGAGGTGCCGGACGAGGCCTACGTCATTCCCTTCGGCGAGGCCGCCATTACGCGCACCGGCAAGGACGTGACCGTGGTCGCGATGAGCCGCATGGTCCACTTCGCCAACGAAGTCGCCGACCGCCTGCTGGCTGAGCGGATTGCGGTCGAAGTCGTCGATCCGCGCACGACCTCGCCACTGGACCTCGATACGATCATCGAGAGTGTCAGCAAGACCGGGCGCCTGGTGCTGATCGATGAGTCCGCCAATCGCTGCTCGGTGGCCGCCGATATCGCGGCACTGGTCGCAGAGCACGCTTTCACGGCGCTGAAGGCGCCGATCCGGCTGGTGCTGCCGCCGCACACGCCGGTTCCATTCGCGCCGATCCTGGAGGACGCCTACATCCCGGGTCCGGCGCGCCTGGAGGCCGCGATTCGCAGCATTCTCTGAAGCGTCCTGCCTGCGACCGGAGACTGCTGCCGTGACCATCATGCCGTTGACCGTGCCGAAATGGGGCCTGTCGATGACCGAGGGCTCCGTGGTCGCTTTCCACGCTACGCCTGGCGATCGGGTCGCGGCCGGCGAGGAACTGTATGAGCTGGAGACGAGCAAGATCGCCAATGGCGTGGAGGCGCCGGCGTCGGGCGTCCTGCGCCGCTGGCTCGCCGTGCCCGGGCAGGTACTGCCGGTCGGCGCGCTGGTCGGAATCCTCGCCGACGAAACGGTCAGCGACGCGGAACTCGATGCCTTCGTCGCCGGGTTCGTCATCACGGACAGCGGCCCGGGCGCGCCAGATGCCGCCCCGGAGTATCGGAGCATCGACATCGACGGCCTGAGCATTCGCTACCAGCTACTGGCCCCTGCGGCTGCAACCGGAGCGCCTCTGGTACTGCTGCATGGATTTGGCGGCGACCTGCACAACTGGCTGCTCAACGCAGATCCGCCGGCCGCGCACCGCAGGGTCTATCTGCTCGACCTTCCCGGTCATGGTGGCTCGTCAAAGGTGGGAGGCGACCTCGCCGCGCTGGCGGCAACGGTCAGTGGATTCCTTCGGGCCCTCGAACCCGGCGCCGTCAATCTCGGCGGGCATTCACTGGGCGCCGCGGTCGCCCTGCAGCTGGCTCTCAGCGATCCGTCGCGGGTCCTGAGCCTGGCCTTGATCGCGCCGGCGGGGTTGGGCGAGCGCATCAATAGCGGGTACATCGGTGGTTTCCTGCGGGCCGGGCGCCACCGGGATCTGAAGCCCGTCGTCGAGATGCTGTTTCACGATCAAGGCCTGGTGACTCGCGAGATGATCGAGGACCTGCTGAAGGCACGGCGGATCGATGGCGCCGAAGCGGCCTTGCGGGCCATTGCCTCGGCCGTGTTTCCCGAGGGCCGGCAGGCCGTCGATTTTCGCGATCGGCTCGTTGAGCTGGCGATGCCCGTGCTGATCGTGCGCGGCGCCGAGGATGCGATCATCCCGCCCGAGCCGTTCGCCGGTCTCCCAGGCAACTTCCAGGTCGAGACCATCCCGGACTGTGGCCACATGCCACACCTCGAGGCGGCCTCGGCTGTCAATCGCGCGATTGCCGGAATCCTGCGTTGATCAGGCGCGCCGTTTCAGGCGCCAGGCCAGCAGCAGGACGAGCACAGCGGAGTAGGCGAGCGGCTCGCGGATGTCGGCCTTGACCTGCCACCAGAAGTGCACGCAGCCGAGGACGGCTGCCGCGTAGACCAGCCGATGCAATTGCTGCCAGCGCCGGCCAAGGCGGCGCTGGGCGCGCCGCGTCGAAGTTGCAGCGAGGGGCACCAGCAGCAGGAACCCGGCGAGCCCGGCGGTGATGAATGGCCGCTCGGCGATGTCCTCGAGCAGGATCGCCCACGCCAGTTCCTGGTCCACGATGACATAGAACAGCAGGTGCGAGGCGACATAGAAGAACGCGAACAGGCCGAGCATCCGGCGGTACGCAAGCCACTCGACCTGGCCGGTCAGTTGTCTCAATGGCGTGATCGTGAGCGTGGTGAGCAGCAGGCGCAGGCCCCAGAGGCCGAGCGTATCCTGGATCTTCTCGACCGGGTTCGCACCGAGGGCGACCCAGTCAGGGCGGAGGACTCCGGTCGCCAGCCACAGCGCCGGGGCGAGGCACAGCAGGAAGACCAGCGGTTTCAGGCCGCGCCGCAGCGAACGGAGCGACGGCGCCACTGGCGGCTCAGAAGAACCGCGCGAGGTCCATGCCGCGGTACAAGGCCGCCACCTCGGTCGCATAGCCGTTGAATGGCAGCGTCGGCTGCCGGGAGAGCAGGGAGCCCGACCCGATCCGGCGCTCGCGCTTCTGGCTCCAGCGGGGATGGTCGACAGCTGGATTCACGTTGGCGTAGAAGCCGTACTCGCGCGGCGCCGAGCGCGCCCAGCTCGTCAGCGGCTGGCGCTCCGTGAAGTGAATGCGCACGATGGACTTGCAGCTCTTGAAGCCGTATTTCCACGGCACGACCAGCCGCAGTGGCGCGCCGTTCTGGTTCGGCAGGGTCTCGCCATAGAGACCCACCGCGATGAGCGCGAGCGGGTGCATCGCCTCGTCGATGCGCAGGCCTTCGACGTAGGGCCAGTCGAGTACCGGGTAGCGCTGCCCCGGCATCTGGCGGGGATCCAGCAGGGTCGTGAACTCGACGTATTTCGCGCGCGACGTGGGCTGGAAACGACGCAGCAGCTCACCGAGCGGGAAGCCGATCCACGGGATCACCATGGACCAGGCCTCGACGCAGCGCAGGCGGTAGATGCGTTCCTCGAGTGGATGTGGCTTCAGCAGGTCCTCGAGCGTCAGGCGGCCCGGCGCCTCGCACTCACCATCGACGGCGACCGACCATGGGCGCGGCCGCAGGCGATGCGCCTGCTCGGCCGGATCGCCCTTGCCGGTGCCGAATTCGTAGAAGTTGTTGTAGCTCGTGGCATCGGCGAACGAGGTCGCTGTTTCGGTGGTCGAGTAGCGGGCGTTGCGGGAGTAGGCGAGCCGCTCGATCAGCCGGACCGGCATGACAGCAGCTGGTCCGGCGGCCGCCGGCATCGCCGCGCCAGCCGCCAGCCCGGCGATACCCAGCATGAGCTCGCGCCTGCGGAGGTACATCCGCTCTGGTGTGATCTGCGAGGACGGGATCTTCATGGTCGGCCTCCTTGCCGGAGCCTCGTACCAGCGTCACTCAGCGGCGCCAGTCCATGGCCCGCAGTTGCAGTCTGCCAGCGGCGCGCCGGGTACGCCAGCCGGCGTTGACGAGGAGCGGGTCCTCGACCGCGGCGAGGTGGACGAAGTCGGAACGGGCATTGCCGTAGGCCGCACAGCGCGCGCCCGGATGGCGGACGCGCAGCTCCTGCACGCAGCGCAGCTTTTCCGCGGCCCGGCGGTTGGGCGTCGTCAGCGCCCCGTCGAGCACCTCGCCGCGCCAGGCGACGCCGGTGCAGATGCTCTCGGCAAAGCCCAGCCGCGCCGCGAGCGCGGGGACATAGAGGTCCACGCTGGCGGAAAGCAGTACCAGGTGGTCCCCGGTCCGTCGATGCTCCGCGATGGCCGCGAGCGCACCCGGGCAAAGCTGCCGTCCGTCCAGCCCGGCGACGAATTCCCGCGACCAGGCCTCAACCTCGCTGCGCGCGGCCCCGCCCATCGCCATGCGGATCAGCGCCGACTTGAGCCGGCCGCGGTCGTGATCGACTGCGAATCGCAACAGCGGGCCGGGCAGCGCCCACAGCCGCCACCAGCGGCCCGGCCGGCGCCGCAGCCAGCCGAGCAGGTACGGCAGCAGCGTATCGCGCCGCGTGATCGTGCCGTCGAGGTCGAAGACCGCGATCCGCCGGACGCTGGAGACGCCTGGCGAATCGTTCATCGTGCCCTCCGCCAGGGTTATCCGAGCAGCTGGCGCAACACGTACTGCAGGATGCCGCCGTGGTGCATGTATTCCCACTCCTTGGGCGTATCCACGCGCACGGCGACCTCGAAGGCGATGACCCGCCCATCGGGCCGGGCAGCGCTCACCCGGGCGCTCCTGGCACCGTCCACGAGGCCTTCGAACTCGAAGAGCTCCGTGCCATCGAGCCCGAGGCTCGCGGCGTCCTGGCCTTCGCGGAAGGTCAGCGGGAACACGCCCATGCCGACCAGGTTCGCACGGTGGATGCGCTCGAAACTGACCGCGATCACCGCGCGCACGCCGAGCAGGCGCGTGCCCTTGGCTGCCCAGTCACGCGAGGACCCGGTGCCGTATTCCCGGCCGGCCAGGATCACCAGCGGAGTGCCGGCCGCGACATAGCGCATTGCGGCGTCATAGATCGGCAGCTGTTCGCCACCGGGCTGCAGCCGCGTGACCCCGCCCTCGACCTCGGGAGTCATGCGATTGCGGATGCGCACGTTGGCGAAGGTGCCGCGCATCATCACCTCGTGGTTGCCGCGCCGCGACCCGTAGCTGTTGAAGTCGGCCGGCTGCACGCCGTTGGCCATCAGGTATTTTCCGGCCGGGGAATCCTTGCGGATCGAGCCGGCCGGCGAAATATGGTCGGTCGTGATCGAGTCACCGAAGACCGCCAGGCAGCGCGCCCCGCGGATGGCCGGCAGGCCGGGGAGTGCATGCTGCATCCCGGCGAAATACGGCGGATTCTGGATATAGGTGCTCGCACCATCCCAGCGATAGGTGCGGGACGCCGGTACCTCGATCGCGCGCCAGCGCTCATCGCCCTTGAACACGTCGGCGTAGGACGCCTTGAACAGCTCCGCCGTCACGGCGCCCTGGATCGCCGCCTGGATTTCCTTCTGGCCGGGCCAGATGTCGCGCAGGTAGACGGGCTTGCCATCGGCGCCGGTGCCGAGCGCATCGTGGGTCAGGTCGAGGTCCACAGTGCCGGCGAGCGCATAGGCGACAACCAGTGGCGGCGAGGCCAGGAAATTCATGCGCACATCCTGGTGCACGCGGCCCTCGAAATTGCGGTTACCGGACAGGACCGAGGCGACTGTCAACTGGTTGGCATGGATGGCCTCGCCGATCGGCGCATTCAACGGCCCGGAATTGCCGATGCAGGTGGTGCAGCCGTAGCCGACGACGTGAAAACCGAGCGCCTCGAGATCGCCGAGCAGGCCGGCGCGCACGAGATAGTCGGTGACCACCTTGGAGCCGGGCGCGAGCGAGGTCTTGACCCACGGCTGCACGTTCAGCCCGCGCCGGTGAGCGTTGCGGGCCAGCAGCGCGGCACCGATCAGCACGGCCGGGTTGGAGGTGTTGGTGCAGGAAGTGATCGCGGCGATCACGACCGCGCCATCCTTCAGTTCGAAGGACCGGTCGCGGTCGGTCACCGCTGCTGGTCCGCGTGACGGCCGCTGCTGCTGGTCGCGTGCCAGTGCCTCGCGGTAGGTCTTCTGCATGTCCCCGAGCAGCACGCGGTCCTGCGGGCGCTTCGGTCCGGCAAGCGAGGGCTGCACGCTGCCGAGGTCGAGCTGCAGCACGTCCGTGTACACCGGCTCCGGCGCGCCGTCCTCGCGCCACAGTCCCTGCGCTTTCGCATACTCGCGCACCAGCGCCACCTGCTGCTCGTCGCGACCGGTCAGGCGCAGGTAGACGAGCGTCTCGTCGTCGATCGGGAAGATGCCGCAGGTTGCGCCGTACTCTGGCGCCATGTTGGCGATCGTCGCGCGGTCGGCGAGCGGCAGGCCGGCGAGGCCGTCGCCGAAGAACTCAACGAATTTCTCGACCACGCCGCGGCGGCGCAGCATCTCGGTGATGGTCAGCACGAGGTCGGTCGCGGTCGCGCCCTCGGCAAGTCGGCCGGTGAGGCGCACGCCGATGACCTCCGGGATCAGCATCGTCGAGGGCTGGCCGAGCATCGCGGCCTCCGCCTCGATGCCACCGACGCCCCAGCCGAGCACGCCGACGCCGTTGATCATGGTCGTGTGCGAGTCGGTGCCGACCACCGTGTCCGGGTAGGCGCGGCCCTGGGCGTCCACGAACACGACGCGGGCGAGGCGCTCGAGGTTGACCTGGTGGACGATGCCGGTGTCCGGCGGTACCACCGCGAAGTTGTCGAAGGCCGACTGGCCCCAGCGCAGGAAGGTGTAGCGCTCGTGGTTGCGCTGGAATTCGAGCCTGGCGTTGAGGTCGAAGGCATCCGCCGAGGCGTAGTGGTCCACCATGACCGAGTGGTCGATCACCAGCTCCGCCGGGATCAGCGGGTTGATGCGGCCCGGGTCGCCGCCGAGCGCGGCCATCGCATCGCGCATCGCGGCGAGGTCGACGACGGCCGGAACGCCGGTGAAATCCTGCATGATCACGCGGGCCGGCATGAAGGCGATTTCGCGCGCCGGGGGCCGGCGCGCATCGGTGCCCGCCAGCGCGAGGATGTCCTCGCGGGTGACACTGACGCCATCCTCGTGCCGCAACAGGTTCTCGAGCAGAATCTTCAGGGAGTAGGGCAGGCGGCCCGCACCGTGTTCCGCGAGCGCGGCGAGTGAGAAATACTCGTAGCTGCGACCATCGACCGTGAGCGTGCGGCGTGCCTTGAAGCTGTCCTGCATGGATCCTCCGGATGAGCCCGGCCGCCGGTGGCGGCATCAGATTGGGGGTGGCGCCAGGCGCCGGCGCAATTATAGCGGGCTGCTCAGGCCGCGGCGCGCTGCTCCGCCGGCAGCCGTGTCTCGATGACGCCGCCGCCGAGACATTCCTCGCCCTGGTAGAAGACGACGTACTGTCCCGGCGTCACCCCGTGCACCGGCTTGGCGAACTGCACCGTCGCCCGCCCGCCGGCGAGGCTGACCGTGCAGCCCACGTCAGCCTGCCGGTATCGCACCCGGGCGGTGCAACAAAAATCCGTCGCCGGCGGCTGTCCGCCGATCCAGTGCAGCGTGCCAGCGTTCAGGCCGGAACTGAGCAGCGCGGGATGGTCGTGGCCCTGCACGACGAGCAGGGTGTTGGTCGGCAGGTCCTTGCCCGCGACGTACCAGGGGGCCCCGGAGCTGCCGCGGCGCCCACCAATCCCGAGCCCACTGCGCTGGCCCAGCGTGTAGGTGGCGAGGCCCTGGTGCTCGCCGAGCAGTTC
>SCUD01000072.1 GCA_004297335.1 Gammaproteobacteria bacterium | reverse complement strand
CGCTCTTCCGATCTCCCGCGCGCTCGTGCCGCCCGAACATACGCACTCGCGCGCGGGCCCCCGGCTGCCTCGCCCGCGCCGCGCAAGAAACACCGGCTCCTAGTCCTCCCGCGACGGCAAGGCCCGCCGGCCCACCTCATCCAGATCGCGCTGCTCACGCCGGCCGTGGGCGCGCCGTTCGTCCGCGCCCAGCCGGTCGATGGCATTGCCGAGCGCAGCGGTCGTCAGGTGCCGGCCGCGCCAGGTCTCTGCACTCCGCTCCAGCTGGTCGCGGGCCTCGGTCACGCACTGTTCCTGGCGGCGGATCGCGTCGGCGAGCCGATCGATGAAGGCGCTGTAGTTCTGCAGCCGGACCGCGTCCGTGGGGCCGAGACCCGGCACCGTCTGCGCGTGGTACTCGTCGAGGTACTGCTGCAGCTGCAACAGCCGCTGTTCGTGATCCTGCACCAGGCGGCGGGCCTGCGCCAGATCCCGACCCGCCTCGCCCTCCTCGGCGACAGCCAGGTCCCGGATCGGCCGGATGCGATCGGAGCGCTTCATGCGGCCGCCCGCGACCCGGCATCGCCGAGCAGGCTGCCGAGCTCCTGCAGGCTCCGGGCAAATGCGACCGGCTGTCGCATGTCCTGGTGGAGGAACGCGACGATCCGTGGCCAGTGGTCGATGGCCGCGTCGACTCGCGGATCGCTGCCGCGCCGGTAGGCGCCGACCGCGATCAGGTCGCGGTGATGCTGATAACTGGCATAGAGCTGGCGCACCCGTGCAGCCAGCGCCTGGTGCTCGCTGTCGGTGATCTGGTGCATCGCCCGGCTGATGGAAGCCTCGAGGTCGATGGCCGGATAGACGCCGGCTTCGGCGAGCTGCCGCGACAACACGGCGTGGCCATCGAGGATCGCGCGGGCCGCGTCGGCGATCGGATCAGCCTGGTCATCGCCCTCGACGAGCACCGTGTAGAGCGCCGTGATCGAGCCGGGGCCACGATCGCTGTTGCCCGCGCGCTCGACCAGCTGCGGCAGCCGCGCGAACACTGACGGTGGATAGCCCTTGGTCGTGGGTGGCTCGCCGATCGCGAGGCCGATCTCGCGCTGCGCCTGCGCGAATCGCGTCAGGGAGTCCACCAGCAGCAGCACCTGCATGCCCTGGTCACGGAAGTGCTCGGCGATCGCTGTCGCCAGCCAGGCGCCATGCAGGCGCATCAGCGGCGGTGTATCCGCTGGTGTAGCCACGACGACGGCGCGCCGCAGGCCCTCGGCACCCAGCGTGTCATTGACGAACTCCTGGACCTCGCGCCCGCGCTCGCCGATCAGGCCGACGACAATGACATCGGCCTCGGTATAACGCGTCATCATGCCGAGCAGGACCGTCTTGCCAATGCCGGAGCCCGCGAACAGACCGAGCCGCTGCCCGCGCCCGACCGTCAGCAACGCATTGATCGAGCGGACGCCGACGTCGAGGGGATCGCGGATCGGCCGGCGCTGCAGTGGATTCAGCGGCGTTCCCATCAGCGAGCGGCGGCTGGGACAGGAGGGCGGCGGCCGGCCATCGAGCGGATTGCCGGCGCCATCGAGCACGCGGCCGAGCAGGTCCGTCCCGACCCTGGCCTCCAGCACGGCATCCGCCGGCAGCACGCGCGCGCCGGGCATCAGCCCGCGCATCTGCCCGGTCGGCATCAGGAACAGGCGCTCGCCGGAAAAACCGACGACCTCGGCCTCGATCTGCCGGCCATCGGCACCATCGACCAGGCAACGACCACCGACTGCCGCCTCGCAACCGACCGCCTCGAGCGTCAGCCCCACGAGCCGCGACAGCTGGCCCTCCGCGCGCAGCAGCTGCAGGGCCTCGATCCGCGCGCGGCTCTCGCCAAGCCGGCGTGCCCAGCCGCGCCGGGAGTCCGCGACCCCGGTCACGCGGACACCTCCGGCCGGCCATCGGCCGCGCGCTCGTCGCCGAGCAGCTCCGTCAGCAGCCGGCCGAGGCGGGTCTCGAGCCGCGCATCGACGCGCGAGGTCGCGGTGATGACCTGGCAGCCGCCACGCATCATCACCGGGTCCTCGACGATCTGCCAGGCCCGTTCATTCTCGGTCGGTGCGAGGTACTCGCGCACGATAGCCGCGTCCTCCGGATGCAGATGCACGCGGACATCGCGCGCGGACACCGGCAGCACCGTGATGGCCTCGCGCACGATCGCAATCACCTGGGTTGGCTCGACCCGCAGCTCGCGCCGCACCAGCTGCTTGGCGAGCGCGAGCGCAAGACCGGCCAGCTGCTGCTCCACCTCGACGTCGAGCTGGGAGAACGGCCGCGCGAGCGCGCCGAGCATTGCCTCCAGCCGCGCCGCCTGCTGGCGCAGCGCACCCTCGCCGGCAGTGCGGCCGGCCGCGAGACCGGCCGCGTAGGCCTCGTCCCAGGCCTCGCGCTGCAGGTCGGTGGGCTGCGCGGCCGGCTGCCGCTCGGGCGCGTGCCGCGCCTCGCCCGCGCCGGCTTCCGGCGCTGACCAGGAACGGGCCGCCGTGGCCTGCGCGGCGGTGATGACCCTAGACATAGTCAGCGCTGCTGCCGCCCAGCACCAGGCTGCCTTCGTCGGCGAGGCGCTGCGCCGTCGTGACGATCACCTTCTGTGCCGCCTCGACCTCGGAGAGCTTGACCGGACCGCGAACTTCCATGTCATCCTTCAGGATCTCGGCCGCGCGCTTGGACATGTTGCGGAAGACCTTTTCCTGCATCCCGGGATCAGCACCGCGCAGCGCGACTCCCAGCTGATCCGACGGCACCTCCCGCAGCAGCGCCTGCATGCCACGGTCGTCGACCTGCATCAGGTCGTCGAAGACGAACATCAGCTCCTTGATCTTCTGGCCCAGCTCGGAATCGGCCTGCGCCAGCAGGTCCATGGTCTCGGTGCGGAGCTCGCGCACCATGCCGTTGAGGATGCCGGCGGCCAGGCGCGGGCCGCCGAGGCGGCGCGTCGTGGCCGGAGCCTCGCTGGCAGCCGCCCGGGCGCCGACCAGTGCATCGAGTTCGGCGATCGCTGCCGCCGGCAGGTCATCGAGCGTGGCGATGCGCCGGATCACATCGGTGCGCAGCGGCTCCGGCAGCAAGCCGGCAACCTGGCCAGCCTGCTCGGGATCGAGCTGGGCCAGCACCGTCGCGACGACCTGGGGATGTTCCTCGCCGAGCAGCTGCCTGATCTGCCGCGGCTCCATCCAGCGCAGCTGCTCGATGCCGGCGCCCGACTCACCAGCGGCACCGATGCGCTCCATCAGCATCCCGGCCCGCTGCTGCCCGAGCGAGGTCGTCAGGACACGCTTCACGAATTCGGGAGAGCCCGCGCCGGCGGGACCGCGGTTCTCGACCAGGTGGACGAAGTCACCGAGCACGGCGTGGATGCGATCGCGCGGCAGGTTCTTCATGCCGGCCATTGCGAGACCCACTCGCTGCACGGCACGTGCATCCAGATGCCGGATCACGGCGGCGGCTTCCTGCTCGCCGAGACTCATCAGCAGGATGGCGGCGCGCTCGGCGCCGGCGATCTCACCCGGACTATCGGCCATCGCTGCCCACCCAGTCCCGGACCACATCGGCAGCGCGGCGCGGATCCTGACCGACCAGGCTGCGCGCAGTGGCCACCTGCCGGTCGTAGTCAACGGCGCCGCGCCCACCCAGCGTGACCCGGTCCCCCGCCGGTCCGGGACCATCGGTCGCCAGCAGCACCGGGGCCGCGGGCCGGACCACGGACCCCATCAGGGGGCGCAGCACGAACCAGGCCACGACCAGCACGAGCAGCGCGCCCAGCGCCTGCCGGCCAACCGCGAGCGTTCCCGGATCGCGCCAGAGAGCGGGCTCGTCGATCGCCTCGACCGCCGGCGGCACCGTGAAACTGGCGTTGACCAGCTGGATGCGGTCACCGCGGGCCTCGTCGAAGCCCACAGCCTCGCGCACCAGCGACTTCATCCCCTCGAGTTCCTCCGCCGGGTAAGGCGCCGGGGCCGCACCCTCGCCGGTGGCCGGCCGGTGGTCCACGAGCACCGCGACACTGAGGCGCTGGATCGCACCGCTGGGCTGTCGCAGATGCGTGATCGTGCGCGCAATCTCGTAGTTGCGCGTGGCCCGCTGCTGCACCGCCACCGGCCCGGCGGCGCTCGCCGATCCCTGTTGGGCCTCCGTGACCGCGGCCGGTGTCGTCTGCGGCGGCCGGTTCGACAGTGCGCCCGGTATGCCCTGCGCGAGGTCGCCGGCCGCGCGCTGGTCGCTGCTGGTCTGCTCGCTGCGGACCACCTGGCCGGCTGGATCGAACTGTTCGCTGGACTTCTCTTCCTGGGAGAAGTCGACGTCGGCAGTGACGCTGGCGCGAACGCGGCCGTCACCGACCAGCGGCGCCAGCAGGGCCTCGATACGGTCCTCGAGGTCACTCTCGATGCGCCGCTGGTAGTCGAGCAGGCGTGCGGAAGCCGCGAGGCCATCGCTGTCGCGCGGCGTGGACAGCAGCGTGCCGCTCTGGTCCACCACCGTCACCTGGCCGGCCTCCAGTTCAGGAACGCTCGAGGCGACGAGATGCACGATCGCCGCGACCTGGGCCGCATCCAGGCGGCGGCCGGGATAGAGCTGCAGCATCACCGAGGCACTGGCGTGCTGGCGATCGCGCACGAATACGGAGGGCTTCGGCAGCGCCAGGTGCACACGCGCCGCCTGCACGCCCTGGACGCGGACGATCGTCCGGCCCAGCTCGGTCTCGAGTGCGAGCTGGTAGCGCGCCGTCTCCATGAACTGGCTGGTACCAAAGCCGTCTTCGCGCCGCATCAGCTCGCTGCCGAGGCCGTCGCCCTCGGGCAGGCCTTGGGAAGCCAGCTTCAGGCGCGCGTCGTGCACGCGGTCCGCTGGCACCAGGACTCCACCCGTCGCGGAGTCGACGCGGTGCGGCACACCGCCGGCCACCAGTGCGTCGACGACGGCCGCGGCATCGCGCGCCGCCAGCTGGCCGTAGAGAACCGTGTAGTCCGGCCCCTGCGACCAGAGCACCAGCCACAGTGCCAGCGCCACCGCACCAGCGACACCGGCCAGCGTCGCGAGCTGCCGCAGGCCGGGCAGGGCATCGAGCAGTCCACGCAGCGGCACCCGGGTCGCTTCACTCATGTTGTTTCATCCCGCGCACCCGTCAGACGGGCATGCTCATGATTTCCTGGTAGGCGCTGACCAGCCGGTTGCGCACCTCGACCATGGCCTTGAAGGCCAGTCCGGCCTTCTGCACTTCGAGCATCACGCCGGTCAGGTCGGCTCCCGCCTCGCCGGCTTCGAAGGCCGCGGCTGCCGCCCGGGCACTGCCCTGCAGTGCATTGACGCTTTCGACGGCTGAGCGCATCGCGCTGCCGAAATCCGTGGCGGCTTCGACGCCGGGACTGGACGGGGCCAGCGCCGCGGCGTTCGCCTGCACGGCCAAGGCGCGCATCTCCAGCAGCAGGCGGGTGGAATCGACGGGATTCATCGGCAGCTGTTCCTCCTGCTCAGGCCCGCGACGGCGGCACTTCGAGTCCCGCGGCGCGCATCCGCTGTAGCTTGTGACGCAGCGTGCGCGGACTGATACCCAGCCGTCGCGCCGCTCCCTTGCGACTGCCGGTCGCGCCGATCGCCTCGATGATCAACCTGCGCTCATGATCGCGCAGGTCCGATACCAGCACTTCCGGATCGGCGGCGGCGACCAGGGCCGGCGCTGCACCAGGCCCGGCCCCCTCGAACACCAGGTCGGCGGCCTCCAGACTGCGGCCACGGGCCAGCACCTGCGCGCGCTGCATCAGGTTGTCCAGTTCCCGGACATTACCGGGCCAGTCGTGGGCCAGCAGCGCGGCGCGCGCACTCGCGGCCAGTTCCAGCGGCATGGCGCCCGGCGGCGTCGCCCGGCGCAAGGCGCGCTCGGCCAGCGGAATCACGTCGCCCTTGCGCTCACGCAGCGGTGGCAGCACGAGAGGCATCACGTGCAGGCGGTAGTACAGGTCCTCGCGGAAGCGACCGGCAGTGACCTCGTCACGCAGGCGGCGGTTGCTGGTGGCGATCACCCGGACGTCCAGCGCGACCGGATGGCGGCCGCCGATCCGCTCGACCTCGCGTTCCTGCAGCACGCGCAGCAGCTTGGCCTGCAGCGCCGAGTCCATCTCCGAGACTTCGTCGAGCAGCAGCGTGCCGCCCTGCGCCTGCTCGAACTTGCCGGCCCGCGCCTGATGCGCACCGGTGAACGCACCCTTCTCGTGGCCGAACAGCACCGCCTCGAGCATGTTTTCCGGGATGGCGGCGCAGTTGATCGCGACAAACGGTCCGCCGGCCCGGGCCGAGCGGGCATGGATGAAGCGCGCGAAGACCTCCTTGCCGGTACCGCTCTCGCCCGTGATCAGCACCGTAACGTCGGCCGCGGCGATGCGCGAGGCGAGCTCGGCCAGGCTGCGGCTGCGCGGATCCTCGGCGAGCAGTTCGCCCGCCCCGGCCACGGGCCGCAGGGCAAGGCGCGCGGTCATTGCCAGCAGCGCGTCCGCGTCGAAGGGCTTCTGCAGGTAGTCCGCGGCCCCGTCCCGGATTGCCGCGACCGCGTGCTGCACGGTACCGTAGCCGGTGACGAGCACGACCGGCAGCTCCGGGCGCCGGCGACGCGCCTCGCGCAGCAACTGGTGTCCGTCCGCACCAGGCATGTGCACGTCCGAGATCAGCAGCGCCACCGCTTCGCGCCCGAGCAGCGCGAGCGCTTCCTCGGCGTCACCGGCGGCCAGGGCCCGATAGCCGGCGAATCCCAGCGTGTCGCACATCGCCTCACGCAGCGCCGCATCGTCCTCGACGACCAGGATCGGCAGCGGCGTCACTTCATTCATGCTGGGACTCCCGATCCGTGCCGAGCGCCGGCAGCTCCAGCGTGAAGGTCGCTCCCGGCCCCTCCGCCTCGAGACGCACCTGCCCCCCATGGGCCTGGACGACCGAGCTGACCACTGCGAGCCCGAGCCCGGTGCCACCGGGACGGGTCGTGAAGAACGGCTCGAAGATGCGTGACCGCAGCGAGGCCGGCACGCCGGGACCGTTGTCGCTGACCCGGATGCAGCCGATTCCCGGGCGCGGCTCGCTCGCCTCGACCACGACGCTGGCCACAGGACCCGCCACGTCGAGCGCGTTGACGACCAGGTTGCCGATCGCCCCGGCCAGGGCGGCGCGGCTCGCCCGGATCTGCAGCTGGGGTGCGCGGGTGCGGATGGTCAACTGTCCGCCCAGGCGCAGCCGGCCAGCCAGCGACTGCACGACATCCTCCAGGACCGCGCTGACCAGCACCTCGACTGGTGGCCCGCCACCACCCGCGGCGAAGCCGAGCATGTCGGCGATCAGGCGCTCGAGCTCGTGCAGCCGGGCGGTAGTGCGCTGGGCCAGAGTACGGACACGCTCATCGCCCGCGCCGGCCAGCTGGGAAGCACCGAGGAGCGCCGCGGCGAGCGGGGTCCGCAACTGATGCGCGAGGCGTGCGGCCATCTCGCCCATGGCTGACAGGCGCTGGTTGCGCCCCAGGAGCTCGTGCACCAGGTGCGACTCGGTGACATCGGTGACCAATATGATGCGGCCCTCGCCGTCGTCGAGCGCGCGCTGCGATACCGAGACGTGCCGTCCGCCCGGCAGCGCGACATCACCGCCGAATACGCTGCCGCCCGAGAGCGCGCGGGCCCGCACCTGTTCCCAGGCCTGGCCGCACAGCGGCGCACCCAGCAGCTCCAGGGCGATCTGGTTGCACTCGCGGATGACCTCGCTGCCGTCGAGCAGCAGGACCCCGGCGGGCAACGCTTCGAGCAGCTGTCCGAAACGGCCGGCCAGGCGCGCGCGCGCGTGGCGCGAGCGTTCCAGTTCAGCGCGCAGCAGCGAAACCTGGCCCTCGAGTTCGGCATAGGAGCGCTGCAGCGCCGAGGACACCTCGGTGAAGCTGGAAAACGCAGCGGTCAGTTCCCGCGCTTCGGCTACGGCCACCATGCCCGACAGGACAGCAAGTATCATGCCAGCCGGAATCGCCTACCCGGAACAAGTAGTTGGCGCTTGCTTTGCTGATGGAGCGCTGCCGCCGCGTCAAAAAACCGGCGCCACCCGGCGATTCAGTCGGTGTGCGCCTGCAGCTGGTACTTGCGCAGCTTCTCGACCAGTGTCGTGCGTTGCAGGCGCAGCAGGCGGGCGGCATCGGCGATCGTTCCGCCCGAGCGGGCGAGGGCCTCGCGGATCATCGCGACTTCGATCCGTGCCAGGTGATCCTTCAGATCGATGCCCTGGGAAGGCATCCCGCCGTCCGCAGCCGCACCGGACCGTGCCGCACCAGTCGTGCGGTAGCGCGCTGGCAGCAACCCGGCATGCACGCATTCCCCGGGATGGAGAATCGCGAGCCGCTCCAGCAGGTTGGCGAGTTCGCGCACATTGCCAGGCCAGGGATATGCCGCCAGCACCGCCAGCGCGTCCGCAGCGAGCGTGATGGCCTGTCCGGTCTGCGCCGAGATGCGCCACAACAGCTGCTCGACCAGCGCCGGCAGGTCGTCGCTCCGCTCGCGCAGTGGCGGGACCCGGATCGGAAACACGTTCAGGCGGTAGTAGAGATCTTCACGAAAGGTTCCCGCGACGATGGCGGCCTCGATGTCGCGATGAGTCGCCGCGATCACGCGGACATCGCAGCGCCGGGTCACGTTGCTGCCGACACGCTCGAAGCTACGCTCCTGCAGGACCCGCAGCAGCTTGACCTGCATCGCCGCCGGCATGTCGCCGATCTCGTCCAGGAACAGGGTGCCACCCTCGGCCAGCTCGAAACGGCCGGGCCGGGCGCTGATTGCCCCGGTGAAGGCGCCCTTCTCGTGACCGAACAGCTCGCTCTCCAGCAACTCCTGGGGTATCGCGCCGCAGTTCACCGGCACGAACGGCCGCGATGCACGCGGCGACAGTTCGTGGATGTAATGCGCGACCATTTCCTTGCCGGTGCCCGATTCACCCTGGATCAGCACGCTGGTGCCAAACGGAGCGACACGCCCGGCCAGCCAGTGCACGGTACTGATCGCGGCCGAGGATCCGCCCGGGCGATACGCGGCCGGCGGGCCCCGCACGATACTGCGGATCGTGCGCGCCTGGCTCAGCGCCGCCGAGAGCTGCTGGTAGCGCACCGGCAGCTCGAGCTCCAGCTGTACGACCGGGCCGCCTTCCGGCGCCACCCCGGGCTCACCTGCGCAGAGCACCGGCATCCGCTGGTCGTAGTCGGCCAGCCGCACCAGCAGCTCGTGCATGGCCCCGCGTGAATTGGCCTCGCCCAGCATGATCGCGACCCAGTCGAGCTGGTCACGCTGCGGCCAGTCCACCTCGGCGATGCTCGGCACGATCAGCGGTTCGTAGTCGAGGAAGCGAACCGCAGCGGCCCATTGCGCAGCACGGTCCGCATCCTGGTCAATGATGACGATCGTCGAGTCGGACTGCATCCTGGAAATAGACCCGCCTCAGCCCACCACCGCGGCGCATTCTTCGTGTTCGGTCGGAACGATTCCCTCAGGTCGGCGGCGAGCCTAACGGTCGCGCCAGTGCGCGTCAAGGCGCCGCCCGGGTCTCGGCGATCTGGCGGCGGTGCCGGCGGAAGATCATGCGCCCGAGCAAGTCGACCACCTGGCCGCTCAAGCCCTCGAAGCGCAACTGCGACCAGTCGCCGTCGGCATCGCTGCGCCGGCCGACGATGACGCCGGGCAGGAACAGCGGTTGCGGAAAGGCCGGGTTGACATACACGACGGCGACGCCGCGCGCCTCCATCGCGACGGCCGCGGCGCCGGCCAGCCATTCGAGACCATCGGCAAACAATCGCACCCGGCGGTGCCCGGGCAGCGAGTCCCGCTGCGCCAGCAGGCGGGCGACGAGGCCGAGGAGGACATTGAGCTTGTATTCAATGCGTTCCAGGTCGGCGAGCCAGGGCTGGTCGTCGTCCGGGACTTCGCCGGCACGTCGCGACTCACTGAGCGACAGGTCGGCGAGCAGCACCTGGGCGTTGTCTGAATTGATGCGGGCAAGCCGTGCCGGATGCAGCACCGCGGCCTCAGGCCGGAACTCGAAGGGCAGGTCCTCCGCATGCCCGAGCCCGGCGCCGAACGGTCCAGGCGGTTCGCCCATGCGCTTCAGCCGGCCTGGCCCGCATAGGCGCGCACGGCCCGGCGGCCCATGGTTGCCTGCTGTGATTCCTGCGCGGTCCTGCGGCGCAACTGCGCGCCGAGTTCGATCAGGCGTTCATTCGCCTCAATCAGCTCGCGCAACTGCGCCAGGATGGCCGGCAGCTCGGCCGCCGGAGGCGGCACCGCGAAAAACTGTTCGAGCAGCCCGCGGCGCTCGGCCTCGACCGCGGCTGCGGCCTCCCATGCGCCACCGGCGACCAGCCGGTGCAGGCTTGCCGTCTGCTCGAGGACCCGGGCAAGCCCGCCGGCGGCGCCTCTCACGAACGCACCCCGGCTGCCGGCGCGATCGCATCCCAGCCGCTCTTGAGCTCGCGCAGCAGGCCGATGACCTCGTCGATCGCCTTGCCGTCGTTGTGCACGTTGGCCTCGACCAGGCGCCGCGTCGCGTAGTCGTACAGCGCCCGCAGGTTCGCAGCCATGTCGCCGCCGCGCCCGACATCGAGGATCGCATTCAGCGCATCGACGATCGCCATTGCGCGCGACAGCGCCTCGCCCTTCCTGGCGACCTGGCCGCGATCCAGGTGTCCGCGGGCGGTGGCCAGCCGGTCGATGGCGCCTTCGAGCATCAGCTGGACCAGTCGATGCGGATCCGCGGCGGCCACGCCAGCGTGCGCAGCGGCCGACTGGTAGGCGCGAACACCGTATAGCTGTGTCGTACTCACTTCAGCCTCCGTAGTGGCTCAGCTCGACGAGTTCAGGCTCGCCAGCTGCTGCGACAGGAAATCGCCCGTCGCCTGGAACTGCGCGACCAGCGCATCGAGGGCACTGAACTGGCTGCGCAGCCGCCTTTCAACCTGCTCGAGACGCCGGTCGAGGGCCTCGCGGGCCGTGGCCAGGTCACGGATCCCGGCTTGCAGGCCGTCCGTCCGGGCAGCGATCAGGCCGCCGGTATCCAGGTAGCTGCCGATCAGCCCGTCGAGACGGACGGCAAGCCCGGTCGTCTCGGTTCCAAACAGCCGGCCGACATCATCGAAGCCCGCCGCCAGTGCGGCGTCCAGCCGGGCGTCGTCGACGTTCAGCGAGCCGTCGACCGAAGTCGTGACTCCAATTTCATACAGTGCTGTCCAGGAGCCGGCACCGGCCACGGCGCTCACGACTTCGGTACGCAGCGCACTCAGGAAGCCGCGCAGCGTCGCATCGCCGAGCAGCGGCCCGCCAGTCCGGCTGGCCGCATCGAACCCGGCCAGCGGGCGCAGCGCCTGCAGAGCCGAGTTGTAGGCCTGCACGAAATCCCTGACGCGCTCGGCCGAGGCGCTGCGATCATTGTCGACGGTTACAGTCGTCGGGCTGCCGGGAGCCGCCGCGGTGAGTGTCAGCGTCAGGCCGGTGGCCGCTCCGGTGATCACATTGCCCGGTGCGTCGAGAGTGAATCCATCGATGCGGATCTGCGCATCGGTTGCCGCCTGCAGCTCGCTGAGGCTGGTGGCACCGCCGCCGGGATCGTAGCTCAGAACGCCGAGACCGCCGTCGCCGCCAGTCGTCGTCACCGTCAGTTCATTGGCCACCCCGGTGGACCGTGCGGTCAGCACCAGGCGCACGCCATCGTTCGCCGTCACCAGCGTCGCGGTGACGAGCGTGTTGTCGGGGGCGCTGTTGATGGTGTTGCGGATATCGGCCAGGGATGGCGCACCGCTCGTGATCTCGACGTCGAACGAGGTACCGCCGGCCGCGATCGTCAGCGTGCCATAGCCGACCGCGGTGGTGGCCGCGGCGACCGGGGCCGAGGCCAGCTTGTGGGCCGCGGCCAGGCGGAGGACCTCGACTCCATAGCTGCCGGTGGCCGCGCTCGAATCGGCCTGGACCGTCAGCAGGGTTTCATCGGCAACCTGGGCGGTGCGCCCATTGAAGGTTGCCGTGCTGGTCAACCCGGCGAGCGCGCTTCGCAGCTGGTCGAGTGCGCTCTTGAACTGGCCAAATGCCGACAGCCGGCTCTGCAGCCGGGCCTCGCGCTGGCTGATCCGCAACTGGGCTGGCTGAGCTTCCGCCGCCAGCAATTGCCGGACCAGTCCGTCGATGTCGATTCCGGAGCCGATGCCGGATGCAGTGATGCTCATTTGGCGCGTCCTGGTGCCTGTACCCACCTGGTCAGTAGCAAGGAACGTACCAGTCGGGGCCTGGCAACCGGCTTAGCGCACACCGCCCGGAATTCTTGAGCGCCGGAACGACAGCTCAGGCGTAGCGATCGAGAAGGCCAGGCCGGCCGGCGGCCATCGCCCGGGCGAGCGCGAGCAGCTCATCAGGCGGAATCTGGCGCACGATGGCGTTGCTGCTGGGATCGACGACCGTGATGATCGTCCGTCCCGCGGTGGCGTCGTAGTGGAACAGGAGGCTACGCTGGGAACTGGCCAGGTACTCGTTCAGCGCCTCGACCATCCGGGACAGGTCGGTGGTCACGACCGCGCCGGCAGGCGCAGCATTGCCACCGGCCGGCATGGTCTTGCCGGTCGCCGCCAGCTTCGCTGGCGGTGGCGGCACCGCGATAGCGCTCGCAATGGCTGCCGTGGTCATCGCCCGATCCGGGGTCCGCGCCGCTCCGGGCGCGGACCCCGTCAGTGCCTGATCAGCTCACTGCGCTCTCAGCGCAGCAGGCCGAGCACCAGCTGCGGCGCCGCATTGGCCTGGGCCAGGATCGCGACACCGGCCTGCTGCAGGATCTGCGAACGCGTCAGCGCGGCCGTCTCCGCCGCGAAATCGGCATCCCGGATCCGGCTGCGCGAGGCGGTCAGGTTCTCGGCAGCGGTCGACAGGTTCGTGATCACCGACTCGAAGCGATTCTGGATCGCGCCGAATTCCGCGCGCGCCGCGTTGATGTCGTCGAGTGCGGCATCGACCAGCGTGATGGCGGCACCAGCCGTGGTTTCGTCGGTCGCGATGTCCGCGACGTCGACGCCGAGCGTTGCCGTCGTGGCATCGACGGTCACGGATACCGTGATCGTCTCGCCCTCGTTGGCGCCGACCTGGAAAACGGCAGAAGTGAACGAGCCGTCCAGCAGCGCCGTGCCGTTGAACGAGGTCTGGCCGGCCACGCGGTCGATCTCCTCGATCAGCTGGTCGACTTCCGCCTGCAGCGAGGCGCGGTCCGAAGCCGAATTGGTCGCGTTGGCCGACTGCACCGCCAGCTCGCGGATACGCTGCAGGTTATTGGTCACCTCGGCCAGCGCGCCTTCGGCGGTCTGGGCGAGCGAAATGCCGTCATTGGCGTTGCGGACCGCCTGGTTCAGGCCGCGGATCTGCGCGGTGAATCGCTCGGAGATCGCGAGTCCCGCGGCATCGTCCTTGGCGCTGTTGATGCGCAGGCCGGACGACAGCCGCTGCAGCGCGGTCGCCAGGCTCGTCTGCGACGTGGAAAGGTTGCGCTGCGCGTTCAGCGACAGCATGTTGGTGTTGATCACTTGGCCCGTCATGTTGCTTGCTCCTGGTCGTGGACAATGTCCGGCCCCCGCCGGCTGTACGATGCGCCCCTCGCCCGGCCCGTTCGGCCACTGGTGACTGCGCCCGGCCGTCATATCGGACCCGCCGCGGATTTCTTGAGTCCGGCCAGCGCCCGCGCCGGCCCAGCCACAGGGCGCTCAAGTCCGGACTGGCCCGGCCGATACCCGGAACGGGTGTTGGCGCCGGCGCTGGCTGCCACACGGAAAACAACAAGGAAGTCTCATGCAACGACCGCATCCGAACCGGGACGCCGTGCCCGAACCCATGGACTCGGCTCAAGGTGCTCCAGCCACGGCGGACGCCGATGCCTTCCGCTTCGTCCAGATGCTGGCATCCGAACTGTCCACCGGACGCGTCGACCTGCCGGCCTGTCCGGATGTCGTGGTGCGCATGCACCGGGCGCTGTCCCAGCCCGAGGTCACCGACGGTCGCATCGCGCTGGTGGTGGCCTCGGATGCCGGACTCGCGGCCCGGATCCTGACCCTGGCCAATTCCGCGGCGCTCTCGCGTGGCGGCCGGCAGATCGTGGACCTGAAACAGGCCGTGACCCGCATCGGGCACCAGCACACCCGCTCGGCCGCGATCGCCTATGCGATGGGCCAGATCCGGCTGGCGGCCTCCCTGAGGCACCTGCGTGCAGATCTGGCAACCCTGTGGCAGCGCAGCACGCTGGTCGCGGCGCTGGCCCACGTCATCGCACTGCATACCCGCGCCGCGGATGCCGACGAGGCGATGCTCGCCGGCCTGCTGCACAATATCGGCTGCGTGTATATCCTGTCCCGCGCTGACCAGCACTCACCGCTGTTCACCGACCGTGTCAGCCGCGACGCACTGATCCGGGAGTGGAGCCCGCAGATCGGCCGGGCGATCGCCGAAAACTGGGGCCTGGCGGAAGGCGTTGCCACGGCGGTGGCGGAACAGGAGGTCGCCTCGCGGCCTGCCGGACTGCGTCGCGACCTGCTCGATGTGCTCTCGGTCGCCGTACGCACGGCGGATTACGAGCCGGCGGTCACCGACTCTGCGCTGCTGATCGCCGGTGCCAACACCTTCCAGCGCCTCGGCATCGATGCACCCGAGCTCGAGGCGATCCTGGCCGGCAGCGCCAGCGAGATCGCCGAGCTGCGCAGCGCCCTCAGTGAATAGGCCGGCCGGAGACTCGCCAGCCGTCGGTTACAGGTAGTCGAACAGCGACAGGCCCGCGGTGCGTGCGAAGCTCTGCTGAGCCGCCTCGAGGGTCGTCAACTCCTGCTGCAGTCGCGTCAGCGCCGCCGCATAGTCCGTGTCGCGGAGGCCTGACAGGGTCCGCTGCAGGTCGATCCCGGCCGCCTGCAGGGACTCCTCCTGCGACTCGATGGCCCCCATCCGCGCACCGATCCCGGCCCGCGCTTCCAGCAGGTGATCGAGAGCCTGGTCGAGTCCGCCGAGCAGGTCGGCGAAGTCGTTGGCCAGTGCCGTTCTCGCGGTCGGGGTTGTCGCGCCAGCCTCCAGCGCCGCGACCAGGTCATCGAGCATGGCAAACACGCTCTGGCGGCTGCTCGGGCTCACTTCGAACCGGTCGCCGGTCGCCGGCTGGCCACTGAGGGTGATGCCAAGCCCGCGAAAGCGGACCGCCTCGCCCGGCACCCAGGCGCCGGTCGCGACCGGAGTCCCGAGCGCATCCCGGGCCTCCCAGGCATCCGGCGCCGTGAACACGATCGAGTAGGTACCGCCATCGTACTGTGCTGCATCGACTACACCGCGCTGACCGAGCAGGCCGGTGCCGGTATTCGCGGCGCCCGCGACGACGCGGAACACACCATCACCATCCGGGACCTGCATCAGCAGCCCGGCACCATGATCGCCGTCCGCCACGAATCGGTCCAAACCGATCTGCACGAGGCGCTGTCCCTGGTCGCCCAGGTAGGCCACGGAACCACCGGACTGCAGGAACGGCGCCGACTGCGTCGCGTTGCCGGCGAACAGGTAAGCGCCGCTGCCATCCTGCGAATTCGCCAGCGACAGCAGCTGGGCACGCAGCTCGCGAACTTCGGCCGCGATCATGGCACGGTCGCCGGCGGGCAGCGGGCCGTTCGCGGCCTGCACGGTCAGCTCGCGCACGCGCTGCAGCACGTCGCCCATTCCGGCCAGGGCTCCTTCCTCCAGCCCGAGCCGGCTCAGGGCCTGGCTGCCATTGCGCAGATACGAGGCATTGCGGGCGAGGACGGCATCGAGCCCGAGAGCCTCGGTCGCCGCGACCGGATCCTGCCCGGGGCGCGCAAACTTGCGGCCTGTCGCGACCTGCTCCTGCAGGCGTGCCAGGCTGCCCTGGTGCCGGTACAGCGCGTCGAGGAAGGCCTGCTGCATCGACAGGAAGGCGACTCGCATGGCGCTACCTGCGGATCGCCAGGAGCAGCGCCTGGAACAGGGTATCGGCGACGGTGATCGCCTGCGCGGCGGCCTGGTAGGCCCGCTGCCACTTCAGGAGCTCGGCGGCCTCCTCGTCAAGGTTGACGCCGGATTCGGACAACAGGGCATCGCGGGCGCTCGCATGGATCGTCTCCTGTGCCGCCGCCGCGACCTCCGCCTGCGCGGCCAGCGTGCCAATACGCCCGGCCAGCACGTTCAGGCTGTCACCGACACTCGTCGTACCGCCGCTGAGCAGCCGCTCGGTCTGCAGGCCCGCGAGCAGCAACGCATTGCGATTGTCACCATTCGCTCCCGTGTTGCGCTCGATGCGGAATCCGTCACCGGCCCGCGGGCTCCCATCGAGCCGGACACGCCAGCCGTTGACGTTAATGTCGGCGCCCGGCGTCCAGGCGAAGGAGCCGGCACCGTTGATGCTGTAGGTCGTGCCAGTCAGGAAGCGGATTTCAACCGCCGCGAGCAGGTCGGGGTCGGCTGGGTCGACGACCTCGCCGGCGCTGATCGTCCCGTTGCCCAGGTTCCCGGACAGTGCCAGCGTGCGGATCGGCGCGGCCGCCGCAATGCCGCGCGGATCGGCCAGCGTGACTGCGAGACTCGCGGCTGCCGCGGCGGTACCCTGGACCATGAAGCGATCGCCAGCGGTGGCACCAGCGCCAGTCACGACGGCGAGCCCGGCGAAGCGCAGCGGATCGGCCGCGGACCCGCTGCCGGTAAGCGGCACTGCGACCCCGGTGGCCGCGTCGCTGACGGTCCAGGCGGAACCATCGAAGCGCAGCAGGTAGTCACCTCCGGTCAGGGTGCCGGCATCCAGGACGGTGGCCACTGGCCCCGCGCTGCCGCTGTTGGAGACGGCGGCGAGGACGCGCGGCGCGACCAGGCTGAACAGTGCCCGGCCGAATTCGCCCTGCAGGTCCAATCCCCGGGCCTGCTGGTCGTTGACCGCGAGTGCGAGCCCGGTCGCCGCCAGCCCCAGCTGCTGCCGGCCGAGGTCCAGCAGCTCCCCGCGGGCCTGCAGCAGGCCGCCGATCTCCCCGCCGGTAATCGCCGGGGTGATCACCTGGTCCAGCCCGGCGGTACGCAGCAGGATCTCCTGGCGCGACGGGTCGAGATCCGAGCTTCCGACCGCGAGCGTGGTCGCGACCGGGCCGAGTACCAGCGCCTGGCCGCTGCCGATGAACACATTCAGTGCGCCGTCATCGCCGGGCACGGTCGTCACATTGACGAGCTCGGCCAGCCGCCGCACCAGCCGGTCGCGTTCATCCAGCAGGTCGTTCGGCGGCTGGCCGTTCATCGTGCTGCCGGCGGTGACGATCGCGCCGTTCAGCCGGGCCACGTCGGCGGCCAGCTGATTGACCTCGCCGACGCGGGCCGCGAGACCGGAGCGCAGGCCCATGTCGATCTGGTCGAGCTGCTGGGCCGCGCTGCGGAAGCGCTCCGCCAGGGACTGGGCGGCGCCGAGCATCGCCTGGCGTGCCGCCACCGAGGCCGGGTCCGTGGCCACGTCCTGGACCGCAGCGAAAAAGCGCTGCAGCGCCGCACCGACGCCGGAGTCCGGATCGCCGAACAGCGTGTCGATCCGCGTCGCAATGCCGGAGTACACGCCGAGGCGCCCCAGCTCGCTGCCGGAGGAGCGCAGCTGGCCATCGGCGAACTGGTCCAGCAACCGGCGCACGGTCGTGACGTCGACGCCCTGGCCCACGAAGCCGCTGCCGAAGCCCTGCGGCTCACGCGCCCCCAGTTCCACGCGCTGGCGCGTATAGCCTTCAGTACCGGCGTTGGCGATGTTGTGGCTGGTCGTCGCGAGTGCGCGCTGGAAGGCCAGCAGCCCGGACACGCTGGTATGGAAGATGTCAGGCACCGGTTCCCTCCAAACTCAGTTGCGCCAGGACGCGGCCCACCTTCTGCGCGTAGGCCGGGTCGGTCGCATAACCTGCGGCCTGCAGCTCCGCCAGATAGCGGGTGGCATCACCGGCGTTGGCCCGTGCCGCGCCGTAGCGCGGCGCCGTGCCGACGAGACGTGCATAGTCGTCGAAGGCGCTCGCGTAATCCGGATAGGCGCGGAACACCTGGGTCTTGCGCACCGCCACGCCGTCCTCGACCTCGAGCGTCTGCGCGACTGCGCGCGGTCCCTGCCAGGAAGAATCGGCCTTGATGCCGAACAGGTTGAACGAGCTGCTGCCGTCAGGGCGTCGCGGCAGGTGGCCGCCCCAGCCACTCTCGAGCGCAGCCTGGGCCACGAGCGCGAGCGGATCCACGCCGATCTGGTCGGCCGCGCGCCGGGCCTGCGGCAACACCTCGCGCAGGAACTGGCCCGGGGCCAGCGCCCGCGGCTCCGGACCGGGCACCTCCGGCGTAGACGCTGCGGAATCCGTCGCGCCACCCAGCTGCTCGACCACCATTCTCGCGAAGCCGAGGCCGCGGCCGGCGGCAATGTCCTGCGCGATCTGTCGATCGAGGAGCTGGCGGTACAGCTCGGTGCCGCTCGACTCACCGAGCCCGTCGCCGGGCGAGGCACTGCGCATGGAATCGAGGACCATGCCGAGGAACAACGCCTCGAACTGCTGGGCGACCTGGCTGAGCGCCTCCGGCGAACCGCGCTCCGCGCTCCGGTGCAGCTCGCCGAGTGCGCTCGCATCGACCGCGAGCGAGCGCGGCATCCCGTCGGGTGGAGCCAGGCTCTGCATGGCCGGCTCAGATCACGACCAGCTGCGCATGCAGCGCACCGGCCTGTTGCAGCGCCTCGAGGATGGCCACCAGGTCGCCCGGCGCCGCGCCGACCTGATTGACCGCGCGCACGATCTCCTCCAGCGTAACTCCCGGCTCGAACAGGAACATCCGGCTGCCCTGCTGCTCGACCTCGATCTGGGTCTCGGGGACCGCGACCGTGGTGCCGCCGCGCGAGAATGGCTGTGGCTGGCTGACCTGTGCGTCCTCCTGGATGCTGACCGTCAGCGATCCGTGCGCGACCGCCGCGGCGCTGACGCGCACGCCGCTGCCGATCACCACGGTGCCGGTGCGCGAGTTGATGACCACGCGCGCCGGCGCCTGGCCCGGATCGAGCTCGAGGCCCTCGAGCTGCGCCACGAAGCCGACCCGGCGCAGCGGGTCGGTGGGCGCCGCGACCCGGACCGAACCGGCATCCAGCGCCACGGCGAGCGGCATGCCGAACTCGAGGTTGATGCGCTCGGTCAGGCGCGCCGCGGTGGTGAAGTCGGCCGTGTTCAGCACCAGCGTGACCGAGTCGGCGGCACCGACGCTGGTCGTCACTTCGCGCTCGACCGTGGCCCCGCTGGGGATGCGGCCGGAACTCGGGATGTTGACGGTCACGCGCGAGCCGTCGCGGCCCTCGGCGCCAAAGCCGCCGACGATCAGGTTGCCCTGACCGATCGCATAGACCTGGCCATCGAGGCCACGCAACGGCATCGCCAGCAGGGAACCGCCGCGCAGGCTGCGCGCATTGCCGATCGAATTGACCGTGATGTCGAGTGTCTGGCCCGGCCTGGCGAAGGGCGGCAGCATCGCATGCACGGCGACGGCAGCCACGTTCTTGAGCTGCGGATTGACGTTGGCGGGGACCGCGACCCCGAGCTGCATCAGGAAGTTCTTCAGGCTCTGGGTCGTGAACGGGGCCTGGCTCGTCTGGTCCCCGGTGCCGTCGAGCCCGACCACCAGGCCATAGCCGACGAGCTGGTTGGCGCGCACTCCGGAGACGGTGGCGATGTCCTTGACGCGCTCCGCGCCAGCGACGCCGGAACCGAGGGCGAGCAGCAGGCCGGCCAGCAGCAGGAGGCGATGCATCAGGCTGGTGCTCCCATTCAGTACGGCATGAACCCGGAGTTGAAGAAGCGGTCGAGCCAGCCGTGGCGATTGCTGCTGGCGACGGCACCGCGGCCGCCATAGCTGATCCGCGCATCGGCGACCCGATCCGACTGGACCGTGTTGTCAGGGCCGATGTCCCAGGGCCGGATGATGCCCGTGACCTGCACGTACTCGTCGCCCTGGTTTAGGCGCAGCCATTTCTCGCCGCGCACGACGAGGCTGCCGTTGGCCAGGCGCTCGACGACGACCGCGGTGATGTTCCCGGTCAGCTGGTTGCTCTGGCTCGAGGAGCCGGCGCCCTCGAACTCGCGCTCGCCGCCCAGCGAGTTGTCGAGCACCGCCGTACCGTTGACGGTCACCGGGCGCCCCGCCAGCGTCGGACCGGGCAGGTCGATGATGCTCTCCTTGCTGGTCTTGGTCGTGGCACTCTTCGACGCACTGGTGGACTCGCGCAGCACGATCGTCACCAGGTCGCCGCTGCGGTGGGCCCGGAGATCCTCGAACAGCGCCATCTCGCTGCCGGCGCTGAAGATCGCTCCCGGCGCCGGCGGCGCCGCTGCCACGGGCCTCACCATGCTTCCCGGCGGCGGCAGCGACGTTCCCGGTCGCAGCGAACCGCAGCCGGCCAGCAGCAGACCGATCAGCAGCATCGCCGGGCGTTGCTTCACTGGAGGGGGCCTCAGGTATTGTTGGTCAGGAAGCCGAGCATCTGGTCGGTCGTACCGATCGCGCGCGTATTCATCTCGTAGGCGCGCTGGGTCTCGATCATCGCCACCAGTTCCTCGACGACGTTGACGTTGGAAGTCTCGAGCGCGCCCTGCACCAGCGTGCCGAGCCCGTTCAGTCCCGGCGTGCCGACCTGCGGCGGGCCGCTGGCGGCCGATTCCATCAGCAGGTTCTCGCCGCGCGGCTGCAGGCCCGCCTGGTTGATGAAGTCGACGAGCTGCAGCTGGCCGATCACCGAGGGCGTCGGATTGCCGGCGCTGACCACGCTCACCGTGCCGTCGGCGCCGATCGTGACGCTGAGGGCATCGTCGGGCACCGAGATCGGCGGCTGCACCTGGTAGCCACTGGCCGTGACCAGCTGGCCCTGCGCGTTCACCTGGAAAGACCCGTCGCGCGTGTAGCCGTTGCTGCCGTCCGGCAGCAGCACCTGGAAGAAACCACGGCCCTGCACCGCCAGGTCGAAATTGCCGCCGGTCTGCTGCAGGCTGCCCTGGGAATAGAGCTTTTCGGTCGCGACGACCCGGACGCCGGTGCCCAGGTACAGGCCGGTCGGGTACTGCGTGTCCTGCGAGGTCTGGGCGCCGACCTGGCGCACGTTCTGGTACAGCAGGTCCTCGAACACCGGCCGTGAGCGCTTGTAGCCCATCGTGTTGACGTTGGCGAGATTGTTCGAGACCACCGCCATCCGGGTCTGTTGTGCATCCAGTCCGGTCTTCGCTGCCCACAATGCCGGGTTCATGTCAGCTCCTGTCGTTGTGGATCAGGCCGCGCGCAGCAGCTGCTGCGCGGTCTGGTCGTTGTCCCGCGCGGTCTCCATCAACCGCACCTGCAGTTCATACTGGCGCGAGATCTGGATCATCTCGACCAGTGCATCCGCGGCCCGCACGTTACTGGATTCCAGCGTGCCGCCGACGATGCGTACCGCGGCGTCGGCCGCGGCATTCGAGCCATCGCGCAGCCGCATCAGGCCGTCAGCCCCCTTGACCAGCTCGGTGACCGGCGGGTTGACCAGCTTGATCCGCCCGACCGCGGCCATCGTCTCCGGGCCGAGGCCGAGCGGCACGACCGACACGGTTCCATCCGCACCCACCTCGACCGTGGTCGCCGGCGGCAGCGACAGCGGGCCACCGTCACCGAGCACGAGGCGCCCGGCCGCGGTCTCGAGCAGGCCATCGGCATTGACCCGCAGCGAGCCGGCCCGCGTGTAGGCCTCGGTACCATCCGCGGCCTGCACCGCGAACCAGCCGTCGCCGCGGATCGCGAGGTCCAGCGGACTGCCGGTCTCCTGCAGCGCACCGTAGCGCGGATCGAAGCCCAGCTGCTCGTCGACGACGCTGACGCGGGTCGGGAAGCCTGGCCCCTGGATCAGGTAGCTCGAGAACGCATGCAGGTCGGCCCGGAATCCCGGTGTGGTCGCATTCGCCAGGTTGTGCGTGACCACGGTCTGCGCCTGCAGCATCTGGTCCGCGCCGCCCGTCGCCACCCACAGCATCCGGTCCATCGTCGTACTCCGTTCCGTCCGGCCGCCGCCCTCAGCGGATGTTGATGATCGTCTGCGTGATTGAGTCCGCGGTACTGATCATCTGCGCGTTGGCCTGGAAGGCGCGCTGGGAGGTGATCATCTGCACCAGTTCCTTGGTGAGGTCGACATTGGATCCCTCGAGCGCTCCGGACTGGATCAGCCCGAAACTCGCCGAACCGGCCTCGCCCTGGATCACGCCGCCGGAGGCGAATGATTCGCCCCAGGCCGTCTCGCCAAGCTGGCGCAGGCCCTGGGCGTTCGGGAAGTTCGACAGGGCGACCTTGCCGAGCTCGAGCGCCCGGCCATTGGTGAAGCGCGCGAACACGACGCCGGTGTCGGAGATGTCGATGCTGGTCAGCCGCCCCGAAGAGAAGCCGTCCTGGTTCAGCGCGCTGACCGCGAAGGAACCGCCGTACTGCGTGGCCTGCCCGAAGTCGAAGGTCATCGTGAGCGGCTGCGCACCATTGGCCGGGTCGTAGGCCGGGAACGCGAGGTTGCCGCCGGCCGGCACGGTCTGCACGCCGGCGGAGGAGAACTGCAGCGTCTGCAGCCCGCCCACCTGGTTGCCATCGACCGTCAGCCCGACCGACCACTCGTTTGGATTGGCGGTCTTGACGAAGAAGAAGGTCGCCTGGTGCAGGTTGCCGAGCGAGTCGTAGACGACGCTCGAGGTGGAGTTCGTGTAGCTCTGCGGATCCGTTGGATCGAAGGTGGCGACCGGCGGGGGGGTTGCACTGGCCGGCACGTTGACCACGACTTCGCCAAAGGTCGTCGCGCTCGGCATGCTCTGCGAGGTCTGCAGTCGCAGGTCGACGAGGGAACCGGTGTTGAAGCCGCCGGTCGCCAGGGATTCGTACACCTCCAGGCGCTGGTTCTGCGCATTGACCACGTAGCCGTCGCGATCGACGCTGAAGCTGCCATTGCGCGTGTAGACGAAGCCGGAGCCATCCCGCAGCGTGAAGAAGCCCTGGCCGTTGATGGCCAGGTCGAGGCCCGAGTCGGTGAACTCGATGTTGCCCTGGGTGAACTGCTGGGAGACATTGGAAAGGCGCACGCCGTTGCCGATCGCGGCGCCGCCACCGCCAGCACTGCCGGCGGCGAACACATCGGCGAACTCGGCCCGCGAGCTCTTGAAGCCGGTGGTATTGGAGTTGGCGATGTTGTTGGCGGTCACGTTGAGGTCGGAGGTCGCGGCATTCAGCCCGCTCAGTGCAACGCGAAATGGCATGGGGGAGCTCCTTGAGTGTTGGGAAGTGCCGTTGCTCAGCCGATCCGCCGGACTTCGCCGAACGGAACGTCGCCGAGGCCACGCAGGAAGAGTGCGAGCCCGCCCTGCCCGGCGCCGATGGTCACGCTCTCGACCGCGGCGATGGCGAGCACCTGCGCCGCGGACTGGACTCCGCCGGGGCCGATGGTCTGCGCGCGGAGCTGATAGGCGCCCTCCGCCGCCAGCGAACCATCGTCCGCGCGGCCGTCCCAGCTGACGCGGGCGAGACCAGCCGGCTGCGGGCCGAGTTCGATCGTCCGCAGCACTTCGCCACCGGCACCGAGCACCTGGACCTGCACGCGGCTGGCGGCCGAGGGCAACTCGACCTCGGCCTCGAGCGTGCCTCCGGCCGGCAGCCAGCCAACCGGGCGGTTGACCAGCACGTCGCGGCCCAGCAGCGCCGAAGCCTGCAAGGCCTGGTTCGAAACCAGCGAGCCGGAGAGCTGCTGGAACTCCTGCTTGAGCTCGGTGATGCCGGTCACGGCGCCGAACTGCGCGAGCTGCCCGAGGAACTCCCCGCTCTCCAGCGGCTTGAACGGATCCTGGTTGCGGAACTGCGTGATCATCAGGCGCAGGAAGTCGGTCACGCCGAGTTCCTCCTTGCGCTCCGGCTGCACGTCGCGCGTCAGGCCGAGGGCCGCGAAGTCCGCCTGAATGCTGTTGACCGTCATCGTGCTCCTCCGGTGTCGCTCAGCGACCCATCGCCAGCGTCTTCAACATCAGGTCGCGGGACGTATTGATGACCTCGACGTTGGCCTGGAAGGCCCGCGAAGCCGAGATCATGTTCGCCATTTCCTCGACGACGTTGACGTTGGAAGACCAGACGTTGCCGTCGGCATCCGCGAGCGGATGGCCGGGCTGGTGGCGCTGCACCGGGCTCGCGTCGCTCTGCCAGATGCCCAGCACCCGCACGCCGACTGCCGCGTCCGCAGCGGCGGGCCCGGCACTGAACTCCTGCGGCTGCGCCTGGAATACCGGATGCCGCGCCCGGTAGGCGGCCTGCGGCGTGCCGGCGACCGAATCGGCGTTGGCGAGATTGCTGGCGACCACGTTGAGCCGCAGGCTCTGTGCCGCCAGCGCGGATCCGGCCACGTCGAAGATCCTCATCATGGGCACCGGCCTCTCCTTTATTGTCCGGTCAGCGCGGATTCGATGCCGGCGATGCGCCGGTTGATGAACATCAGGCTCGCCTGGTAGCGCACGGCATTGGCACCGAAGGCGGCGAATTCGACCTGGCTCTCGACAGTGTTGCCGTCGCGCGAAGGCTGGAACGGAATCCGGTAGAGCAATTCGCCGGCGCCACCGCCGGCATCCGCACCACCGAGATGTGCCCCTTGCGTGACTGCCATGGGCAGCGAGGACTGCTCCTGCCCCTGGGCGGCGAGCAGTGTCGCGAAATCCAGGTCCCGGGCCTTGTAGCCGGGAGTGTCTGCGTTCGCCAGGTTCGCCGCGAGGACACCGGCGCGTTCCCCCCGCAGGCGCAGCGCCAGCTCATGCGGCCCGAATACCTCACCCAGGAGTCCCATCATCATCACCCGCTCTCCAGCACGGCTGTGGCACGAGTTACCAAGCAAGGACCGTGCCATGCGGCCACCGCACGGAAACTGGCGGCCCGGACGGCCATTGCCGGCCTGGTACGGACTGCGGTGCGGCAAGAACCAGCCGCCGCTGCGGCAAGCGGCGGCGCTCTGAGCGGCCGCGTCGGTTTCTTGACGAGGGCCGGGCAAACGCACTCGCGCTGGCGAAATTCCTGCGGCTGCGGGCCAGCTCGCGACGGCAGATCAGGGACTTGGCCGTGCGGTCCGGTTCTGGCACGGCGGTTGCAGGTAATCACCCATGCGACGCGCGTGCATCGTTCAATTTCTTTGCAGCGGCCTGCTGCTTGGCTCTGCAGCGGCCGCGAGCGGGCTCCATCCGCTCGACGGCGTCCGGGCCGCCGCGGAGCAGGAAGCACTGCGGCTGGTTGGCGAGGTCGCGGACACGAGCACTGCGGCGAGCGCATCGCTGGATTCGCGCCTGCGCCTGCCGACCTGCAGTGCGGCACTCACGGCCCGGGGAGCCGCCGGCACACATACCGCCGGGAGGATCACCATCGAGGTCGCCTGCCCCGCTCCCGCGTGGCGCGTATTCGTGCCGGTCGCGATCCAGGCACGCATCGCCGTGATGGTTGCGGCGCGCCCGCTGGCGGCCCGCACCGCGCTGACCGCATCCGACCTGCGTCCCTCGGAGCGGGATCTGGCCTCGCTGCCCTATGGCCACTTCCGCACACCCGCCGACCTCATCGGCCAGGAGCTGGTGCGCCCGCTCGCCCAGGGCGAGGTGCTGACTCCCCAGGTCGTGCGCAGCCTGCCCTTGGTGCGTCGCGGCCAGTCGGTCATCGTGGTGGCCCGCTCGGGCCAGCTGTCGGTCCGGGCCCAGGGTGAAGCCCTGGCCGCGGCCGGCCTCGACCAGAGAATTCGCGTCCGCAATCTCAGTTCGGGCCGTGACGTCGAAGGTGTCGTCCGCGGTCCGGACCTCGTGGAAGTACCCTTGTGATCCACTTCACAGAACAGGAATCGGCCTCAAGACTGATGCGCGACGGCCGCTACAGCGGGCAGGAACCAGGAGACCCGGGAGCGGGCAGGGCATGAGCAACAAGATCGACGGATTCGGACAGCAACCTGCCCAGGTCTCCGGCGGCAGGCGCGACGAGGCGGTGAAGCGGGTCGACGGCGAGAATGCGGGCCACCCCCGATCTGTGACCGAGGATCAGGTCACCCTGACCGATTCAGCACGGCAACTGCAGCGACTGAGCGAAGAGGTCGCGGCGGCACCGGAGCTGGACACGGCGCGGGTCGCTGCCCTGCGCCAGGCCATCGAACGCGGTGAGTACCAGGTGGATGCACGCCGGGTCGCCGACCGCATGCTCGCGCTCGAGCACACCCTGGCGGGTCTCTGAGCATCGCCGCCTGGGCCGCGCAGGGATGAAGTCCGAGCTGCGCGAGCTGCTGGCCGAACTGGACGAGGCGGTCTCGCAGTTGCGCGCCAGCCTGGCCAGCGAGACTGACGCACTCGCACGACGGGACGCCGACCTTCTGGTGCGGATCACCGGCGCCAAGACCGCGACCCTTGCGCGAATCGAGCAGCTCGAGCAGCGCCGCCGTGCCTGGTGCGGCTTCCATCGCATCGATGCCGAACCAGCAGGCATGCTCGCGGCGATCGACGGACTGGGGCTGGAAGGCAAGCCCCTGCGCCTGCAGTGGGAACACCTGCGCAGCGAACTGCTCCATTGCCGCAGGATGAATCACAGCAACGGCCTCGCGCTCACGGCGTTGCAGCGGCGTGTCCGGCAGTCCCTGCAGCTGCTGAACGGCCGTGGCGGGCCGGCCGAGCTCTACGGACGAACCGGTGCGGCCGAGACCCTGGCTGCGCCACGGGCCCTGGCCCGGGCCTGAGCCGGATCCGGTGGGCCGCGCGGGCCGCCCGCCCGCGCAATATCCATCGCCGCCAGGGCGTTTTTGCACCGCAAAGCCAATAGATCATCCGCAGTTGGACTTGCAAGTCATTGAAATGAAAGAACCTGCTCAGTCCGGGTCAGAACCCTGAAGCCGGGTCTTTCCTAGCCCGCCCAAGGCCGGCATACTGATCCCCGCAGTCGTCTCCACGGCACAAGAAAGCGGGGAAGCGGAGATGGAACGTCGTCTGCATACGCGGCATCGTGCGCGCGCCACGGTCTACCTGATGTTGCCGGGGCGCAAGGGCTCACTGTGCCGGGCGCATAACCTGAGCGCCAACGGCGTGTTCGTCGAGACCCGCAATCTGGGTCTCGCGAAGGGTTCGATCGTTGAACTGGCGTTCGCGATCAACCTGGGGACGGTGACCAAAATCCATCGCCGCCAGGCGGTGGTGGCCCACGTGTCGCGCGGCGGCACCGGTCTCAGGATGGACAGTTACGCGGCTCGCACTGGCTGAGAGCTGCACAGGTTTCCATGTCGGGTGGGGTTCCCGGTGCCGATCCGGGCCCGGGGCCCCTCCCCTTTTGAAAGGCATGGACACGATCCGCACCGATAACCAGCCGCTATCAGCAGCAATTCAACCGCCATTTCCGGCGCGGCCCGGCTGCGCCTAGTCTGGCGTCGTGGCCGCGCGGGATGACGGCCACCAACCCGCAGTGAGGAACCACCATGGCCCGCATCTACAACGACATTCTCGAGACCATCGGCCGCACGCCGCTCGTGCGCCTCAACAAGATTGGCCAGGACCTGCCCGGCCGCATCGTGCTGAAGCTCGAGTTCTTCAACCCCTGCGCCAGCGTCAAGGACCGCATCGGGGTCAGCATGATCGAGGCCCTCGAGAAACAGGGCCTGATCGGACCCGAAACGGTGCTGGTGGAGCCGACCAGCGGCAACACCGGCATCGCGCTCGCCTTCGTCGCCGCCGCCCGCGGCTACCGGCTGGTGCTGACGATGCCCGAGACGATGAGCATCGAGCGCCGCCGCATGCTGCGCGCCTTCGGCGCCGAGCTCGTCCTGACCGAGGGCGCCAAGGGCATGAAAGGCGCGATCGCGCGGGCGCAGGAGATCATCGACTCCGATCCGAAGCGCTACCTGCTGGTCGGCCAGTTCACCAACCCGGCGAACCCCGAGGTCCACCGCCGCACGACCGCCGAGGAAATCTGGGACGACACCGATGGCGAGGTCGACATCCTGGTGTCAGGCATCGGCACCGGTGGCACGATCACCGGCGTCAGCGAGGTCATCAAGGCGCGCAAGCCCTCGTTCCGGGCTGTCGCGGTCGAGCCGGCCGGGAGCCCCGTGCTGTCCGGCGGCCAGCCCGGCCCGCACAAGATCCAGGGCATTGGCGCGGGCTTCGTACCGGACGTGCTGAACACGAAGATCATCGATGAGATCGTCACCGTGAGCAACGAGGAAGCCGGCGACTACGCGCGCCGCCTCGGTCGCGAGGAAGGCATCCTGGTCGGTATCAGTTCCGGCGCGGCGCTCGCGGCCGCGCTCAAGGTCGCTGCGCGTGAAGAGAACCGGGGCAAGCTGATCGTCACGATCATCCCGAGCTTCGGCGAGCGCTACCTCTCGACCTGGCTCTATGAAGAGGCACCGGCCGGTGAGTCAGCCAGCTCCAGCAAGCTCTGAGGGCCGCACGCCGGGCTTCCATGCCGCGGTGGCCGCCGGGCTCGCCGCGGCCGGTAATTCGGCGCTGTTCGCCGAGCTGAACGGCAATCCGCTGCCGGACCGCGTCCAGGTGCTCGACAGCATCGCGCGCCTGCACCGGGTGCTGGTCGGCAGCATCCTGCCGATCGCCGGCGACGGTGCCAGCGGCGGGCCCGCGCTCGAACGCGAGCTGGCCAGCATCGAGGCGGCGCTCGCCGACCAGATCCACCTGGCGCTGCCCTTTCCGCCACGCCCGGCCAACGGGCACGACGACGAGGGTGAGCGCCACGCCGAGGGCCACCGCATCGCCCGCGAACTGATCGGACGGCTGCCGGAGCTGCGCGAGTGCCTGCTGCGGGACATCAGCGCCGCCTGGCGCGGCGACCCGTCCTGCCCGCACCCGATCGAGGCGCTGTACTCGTTCCCCGGCGTGTTCGCGGTGACCCGGCACCGGATCGCCCACATCCTGCACGAGGAGGAGGTGCCGCTGCTGCCGCGGCTGATTGCCGAGGACGCGCACCAGCGCACCGGCATCGACATCCACCCGGGTGCCCGGATCGGCTGCGAGTTCTTCATCGACCACGGCACCGGCGTCGTGATCGGCGAGACTGCCGTCGTCGGCAACCGCGTGCGCCTGTACCAGGGCGTCACGCTCGGCGCGCGCAGCTTCCCGGTCGATGACAAGGGACGGCTCGTCAAGGGCCTCGCGCGGCACCCGATCGTCGAGGACGAGGTCACGATCTATGCGAGCGCCACCGTGCTCGGCCGCGTCACCGTCGGCCGCGGCAGCATCATCGGCGGCAATGTCTGGCTGACGCACGACGTGCCGCCGCACTCGCGCGTCGCCCAGGCCGAGCCGCTGCAGACCGGGTTTGAGGATGGGGCGGGGATCTGAGCCGCGTCCAGGCCGGTATGAAGATCAGCGCGCGCCAGATCGAGGTGTTTCTGGCCATCATGGAGTACGGCACCGTCACTGCCGCCGCCGAACACCTGCATGTTTCGCAGCCCGCCGTGAGCCGCATGCTCGACCGGTTCGAGGCCCAGACCGGCTTCAAGGCTTTTGTCCGCAGCGGTACCAGGCTCAAGCCGACCGCTGCTGGCCTCGTCTTCTACAGCGAGGTCAAGCAGGTCTACAAAGGTCTCGAGTATCTCAACCAGATCGCGGTGGAGGTGCGGGACAATCGCCGTGGATATCTCTATATCGGCGTCTTTCCGGCGCTGTCCAACTCCTGGATCGCGTCCCGTATCAGGGATTTTCTCCTCCAGCATGACCATGTCCTGGTATCGATCGTGCCGATGCCCTCGGCGGAAATTGTCGGCGCCGTCTCGCGGCAAGCCATGGACATCGGCATCACCGCAGGTCCCTCGGACGATCCCGGCGTCGAATGCCGGCCGCTCGCGGAATTGCAGGCCGTCTGCATTCTGCCGTCCGGCCATTCCTTGTGCCGGAAGAAGCGCATTCACGCGCGCGACCTGTCCGGTCAGGATTTCGTCTCGCTGTCGAGCCTGGACAAGAGCCGCACGCGCATCGACGCGGTCTTCGACCAACTGGCGATTCGAAGGAACATCCGGCTGGAGACTGCCCAGGCTTCGTCCGTATGTCACATGGTCGCGAGCGGCGTCGGTGTGTCCGTTGTAACCCGCTACGTGGCGGAAGAATACGCCCATCTGGGCTATGCGCTGCGACCCTTCGAGCCGGCGATCCGGTTTCAGACCTTTCTGCTGCGGGCCCTGCACCGGCCCTATTCAACCCTCGCGGATCAGCTGCTCGAGCACTTGACCCGCGATCCCTGACGACCGCGCCCTCACCACAGATCGAGGGCCATCATCGCCTTCCTGGCGTACGCCAGTATCGGCAGCATGCAGGCGCACAGCACGACTCCGGCAGCTGCCAGTGAATAGTGCAACATGCCCTCGTCCGCGAAAACACCATCGGTAATCATGGCAACGATGATGGGTCCCGTACCGATACCGAGCACACCGGTCACCATCAGGAACAGCCCGCTGACCTGAGCCCGGACCCGGTTCGGAGTCACCAGCAGATAGGCCGCTGCCGACAGCGAAATGGTCGGCGCAATGAAGAACACAGTGCCGCCGCACAACGCCAGCGCCAGCGTCGGGTCATCGACCAGTAGCAGGCCGGCCGTGCAGGCGAGCGCTCCCAGCGGCGCAAGCATGGCCAGCTCGAGTGGCGCCTGCCTGCGACCGCGGGCGGACAGGCGATTGGAGCACCAGCCACCCAGGAACGCCCCCGCCAGCCCGCACAGGATATAGGCGAGGCCGAAGGCGCGACCCACCTCTTCGATTGGCATCGAGAAGACACGGATCAGTATGGTCGGCATCCAGGCCAGCATGCCGCTGATCATCGCGAGCGCCAACGTGAAGCCGAGAAAGTGACCGGCAAAGAAACTGCGGTATCTCAGCAGAAAGCCCGCCACCTCGCGGATCGACAGGGATCCTTCGGCGTTGCGCTGGAGCTGGTAGGTCGTGTGTTCCGTTCGGCGTGGCTCACGCAGCGCGACGCCGATGAGCAGGAACCATGGAATGCCGAGCAGGCCAACGATGACGAAACTGGCGCGCCACGGAACCATCTCGCCGAGCAGCGGAACCGCCACGGTTGGCTGGCCCTCGAACTGTCCGATCATCCATCCGCCCAGGAACAGGGCGAGGCCGCTGCCGACGTAGATGCTCATCGTGTACACGCTCATCGGCAAGGCCAGTCTCGCGCGCGGGAACAAGTCGGCGATCATCGAACCGGAGGCGGGTGATACGCCGGCTTCACCTGCGGCCACGCCGGCACGACACAGGAACATCGTGAGATAGCTGGTGGCAAAGCCCGTCGCGGCCGTGACGGCGCTCCAGGCCAGCATGGCGGTCATGATGACTCTCTTGCGGCTGGTCGCATCGGCCAGCCGCCCGATCGGTACGCTCAGCGTCCCATAGAAGAGGGAGAAGGCCACGCCCTGCAGCACACCCACCTGCGTATCGCTCAAGGACAGATCGGCCTTGATCGGCTCGACCAGCAGATTGAGCAGCGTACGATCGATATAGGCCAGTGTCGCGGTCAGGGCCAGCAGGATCGTAGTGCACCAGGCTCGCCATGCGCTCGCGTCGTCAGGGCGCACACGGTCGAATAGCCCGTTCATTCGCTGGTCATCAGCCGGGACGAGTTGCCATTGGCAGCCAGCATGACCATGTCCCGGCTGAGTGGCGCGTCGCTCATGGGCGCAGCGCCCGCGAATTGCTCCAGGGTCAGCGGCTTGACCGGTGGTCGTATTCTGAAGTACCCGACTGCCTGTGGCTCCCTGTTACATTCGCTCGCGAAGATCTCCGTCACCGCCAGACCGCACATCCGCCCCTGGCAGGGCCCCATGCCACAGCGGGTGAAGCTCTTGGCCTGATTGGGTCCAAGACAACCCAGCCGGATCACCTGGCGAAGATCGCCAGCGGTAACTCCCTCGCAGCGGCATATGATCGTCGAGTCGGCAATGCCACCGCGAATCGTGCGCGGCGGAGGATACAGGGCGTCGAGAAAGCGCCGGAATCTCTGGTGCCTGGCCAGTTCCGTCCTGAGCGGCCTGGCTCGCCGGTCACGTTCCTGCGTTGAGATGCGGCCCAGGTCACAGGCGATCGCCAGGGCAGCGAGCGCGGCACTCAGGGGCGCAGCTGCCGCACCCAGGATGCGGGCGCCATCCCCCGCCACGAAGATCGTCGCGGCACTGGTTCGGCCCCATGGGTCGGTCTTCGGCCGCCAGCACAGTTGCTGTTCGTCCCACTCCTGATCGCAGTCGCTGGCCATGGTCAGGCTCGTATCCGGCACGATGCCCTCATGCAGGAGGATCAGATTGCCGTCGAGACGATGCAACCGGCGCCCCGTCCGGAACTCCAGCCCCGTCGCCTGGTCGCTGCCGATGACCGACAAGGATTCCGCTCCATCATAGACAGGGATGCCGCCCCGTCGCAGCCGCGCCAGCCAGCCGAGACCTTCAGCGAGCGAGCGCGACATCCGGACGGCCGCCGGCAGCTCCCGCAGCCCGGCAGCAAGGTATTGCCACCAGGGCGTGCTCATGACCACGGCCCGGACAGGAACACCGAGCGCCAGGAGCTGACAGGCGGTCAACAACAGCAAGGGTCCCCTTCCAGCCATCAGTGTCGGGGCCGTGGGGACCAGTGCGGAACTCTTGAGCAGCGTCTGGCAGGCGCCAACGGTCATCACACCGGGGAGCGTCCATCCCGGGATCGGGACCGGGCGCTCCATTGCGCCAGTGGCAACCAGCACACGCCGAGCCTGGAGAAACTCTGCGCGACCGTCTCTCAGGATTCCCACCATGCCGGACTGGTCGAGATGCCAGACCTGCACGTTGCTCCAGTTATCTGCGTTCGTTCCGGAGCATTCGCCAATGACGTCCCGGCCCGCCAGATATGCCGCGCCGAGCGCGGCGGTCAGCCGGGGCTCGCTGCCAGAATTGTGATCGATATTCCTGTAGGCGTTGCCGCCTGGGGTCGCCTGCTCATCCAGCAGCAAGGTCTTCAAGCCCAGTGCTCGCGCCCGACGCGTTGCAGTAACTCCCGCGGCGCCGCCGCCGACAACGATCAGATCCAACTCAGGACTCATATCTCGACCTCGGCCCGTCCAAGCTGCCGCCGGATCCGCATTCCGTCAGCGACCTCTACCAGACAGCCCTGCTGGTTGGCCTGGCCCTCGATTTCGACCAGGCACTCGTGACAATGCCCGATCATGCAGTAGGGGGCGCGCGGCCGGCCGTTCACCTGGGAAAGCCGGTACACCTGCGGACTCTTCAGGCTCATCAACGCCGCAGCGACAGTATCGCCCTGGCGGGCGTGAACCGGCCGGCCGTCGACATAGATCGTGACCAGCGTCCTGGTCTCGCTGATTCGTTCAAACATGGAAGCGATCTGCCGTGAAAGCCCGGCACGCCTCGGGACGGACCCCCGAAGCGATCCAGCCCGCGATCTCGCCAGCATGGAACGGCGCCAGCGTAACACCACTGTGACAGGTGACCAGGAACGCGCCCGGACAGGATTCCGACTGATCATAGATCGGCAGGCCATCGGGGGTCATCACCCGGAGCGCTGCCCAGGTGCGGACTACGCGGATATGTCGGAGTCCGGGGAAGGCCCGCAAGCAGCGCGCCACCATGGCACAGGCGGCCGGAGCCATCACCCGCGTGTCGAAACCGACGTTCGCCTCGGAATGGGCGATCAGCAGGCTGCCTTCGGCGGTGGGACGGAGCATGCCATTGGGTACACAGGGAAATGGTCCGACACGCTCAGTGACGACGATCTGCCCATGTAGCGGCGTGAGCGGTGCCTCCAGACCCACTTCGGCAACCAGCCTGGTATTGCCGAGGCCAGCTGCGAACACCACCTTCCCGGCAGTGAGGCATCGCTGGCTTCCGCCAGTTTCCACGATGAATTCGCCCGGGGCGCGACAGAACACACGGTTGACGTTGTGGTGCCCGAGATAGGTGACGCCCACCCGGCGGAAAGCTTCGTGCAGCGCGCGCAGCAATGCGAGCGGGTTGCAGATGCCATCGACCGGGGAATAGAGAGCCCCGGGCAGGTCCGCCGCTGCCGCGGGCATGAGTTCACGCAGCGCCTTGCCGTCCAGGAACTCGGCCGGCACGTGAGGCCCGCCAACCTCGTGTTCGATGCGGGCGTTCAGGCTCCGGTAGAACTCGAGTTCGTCGGCAGTGACGCAGATCGTCAGGCCGCCAGATCGTTGGTAAGCGGGATCGACACCGGAGATTGCGCGCAATTCCTCCGCATAGTCAGACCAGAGCCGGCTCGCACGCAGGGAGAGCCGGGCGTAGTCCGGGCAGCCGGCCCCCTTGTTCTGCACCCAGACCAGACCGAAGTTTCCCCTTGAGGCACGGAAGGCGCTGTCATCCCCGTCGAGGACGGCGACCTTGAGGCCTGCCTTCCCCAGTCCGTAGGCGACCGACGCGCCCACCAGGGCACCGCCGATGACAATGCAGTCGTAACTGTTCTGTACCTGGCGGGTTGGCGTAGTCATGCGCGGCCATTCCTCGGATGCCGACCGGACAGGATCCGTTCAGATCCGCCACGCGCCGCGTAACTGGCGAGGACGCAACCCGGAGCCTCCTTCGAAATCCCTAGAACTGATAGGACAGCGACACACCCCAGCGGCGCGGATCGTTGAAGCTGCCGGTCATGACATGGGCAAAGGGTGGCGCCTGAGAGAAATCCACGTCGCCGAGAAAGACACTGAGGCGGTTGGCCCGGGTAATGAACGTCTCATCCGTCAGATTCTTGCCGAACACCGAAAGCCGGGCCCGGCCATCCAGGAATTCCAGACTGATCGAGGCGTTGATGAGTCCGTCGATCTTCTGGACCGCACCGGGAATCTGCTCCGGATTGAGAAAGGTGGCGCTCTTGTACTGGTAATCGCCACGGAAGATCAGGTCGCCGAGATCCCCGAGAGGAACGAGCCAGGAAAGCCCCGTCGACAGTGAATGCTCCGGTGTCAGCGCCAGCGAATTGCCAGAGTAGTCGGTGTTCCCGATGATCAGCTGGTCATATTCGCCATCCTGATACGCGTAGTTCAGGAACAGATAGAGCCCGTCGGTCGCCACGAACTGGAATTCACTCTCGATCCCCGTGATCGATGCCTCGCCGGCATTACCGACGAAACTCGAGGTCCCGACTGTGCCCGAACGGAACTGAAGATCCTTGTAATCGGCCCGGAACGCCGCGATGTTGGCCTGCAGCCGGTCATCCAGAAAGCGGGACTTCAGGCCGAGTTCATAGCTCCAGACAAATTCCGGTTCGAAGCCCTCCAGCGCCTCAGCGCGGGTCGTCGTGGAGCTGAAGCCACCACTCTTGAAGCCACGCGTCGCCGAGGCATAGAGCAACACATCCTCGGACAGGTCGTAATCCACCGCGAATCTCGGCGTGAAGGCGTTCCAGTCGCCAGCCACGTCAACATTGAACTGCTGGATCACGCCGCTGTCCGCCGTGAAACCCTCCTTGTCATCGACGGTATACCGGCCACCCACCGTCAGCCGCAGCTTCTCCTGCAGGGCATAGGTGACTTGTCCGAAGACCGAATAGCTCGTCGTCTCGATCCGCTGGTCGAAGAAGCCAGGCGGCGTGAAGGAACCGCCGATCGGCGGCAGGCCGATGATGTTCAGGAATGAGCCCGGGAACGGGATCTGGTTCACGAACTCGGTTCGGGCGAAATCGACATCGAGGTAATAGAGGCCGCCGATCCAGTTCAGGCGGCCATCCTCAGAAGTGTAGCTGTGGCGAATTTCCTGCGAGAACTGCTCGGCATCGTTGGTACCCGGGCCACCGAGAATCAACGCCGGTGTCGCATCGACGTCGATGTCGAGAAGGTCGCTGTGATTCTCGTGCCAGGCGGTGATGGAGGTCAGCTGATGCGGGCCGAACTCCCAATCCAACCTTGCCGAAATCCCCCAGACCGACCGGTCGTAGCCACCGGCGGCATCGACGTCGGCCACCCGTGGGTCCAGGTCTACCATGGCGGCGATGGCCGGCAGCAGATTCTCGCCGAACGCAATGATGTCCCGGGGCACGCCGATGGAACGGTCGCGCAGGTAATGACCGGTCAGGAGCAGCGTGAAAGAGTCACTCGGTGTGAACAGCAGCTTGCCGCGAAAACTGTCCTGGTCGTCCTGCAACAGATCCGGTCCGCTGCGGTTGGGAATGGCTCCATCGGCATTGCGTGAACTCACCGACATGCGGACCGCGAGCCGTTCGTCGACAATCGGAACGTTCAGCACGCCGCGAAAGTCGAGGCGGTTTTCCGAGCCGAAGGTGATCTCGCCACGCCCGCCGAAGTCATTGGTCGGATTCCTGGTCTGGACATTGATCAGCCCACCGGTCACGTTGCGACCGAACAGAGTACCCTGGGGGCCGTGCAGGACTTCAACGCGCTCGATATCGAACATGTCGAACGCAAAATCGATGTTGCGGCCAAGGAAGACATCGTCAACGAACAGGCCGACCGCCAGGTCGACGCCCGGCGCATCATCATCGGAACTGGCGCCACGCATGACGGGTTGCGACAGTGTGCGGGTTGCGGTCGTGACATTCAGTCCCGGCGTGTAGACGACCAGATTCTCGAAGTCCACGACCTGGCGGGTCTGCATGAACTCGCCGGTAAAGACCGATACCGCCACCGGAACCTTCTGCAGCTCCTGTTCGACCCTCTGGGCGCTCACAATGATGACGCCCAGCGAATCGTGGCTGTGCTCCGGCTCCTCAGCGAGTGCGCCAGCTGAAAAGAGCGCCGCTGACACGGCGGCGGCAAGGACTCGGCTGTTGTACATCGTGGCCTCCCTCGGGACCGGATACGGACTGCGGGGAGTTTCCATGTCCTCGGTAATAACCTCCAATACCATTTTGTGGCCAATACATTACATCATGTAATTCGCGCTGCATCCGATCCAGGACCTGCTACGGCCCGCCCGTTCTCACATGCGGTGTATCCTGCGAGGCCAGCAGCTGGATCGCCACCGGCACGGAGACCAACCGATGAGCGACCAACCCACCTCCCTCGACGGCGGCTGTACCTGCCGCTTCGTGCGCTACCGGCTCGGTTCCGCGCCGATGTTCGTGCACTGCTGCCACTGCCGCTGGTGCCAGCGCGAAGCGGGCGCCTCGTTCGCGCTGAATGCACTGATCGAGGCCGACCGCGTGCACTTGCTCACCGGCGAGGTCGAGGTCGTCGCCACGCCGACGGCGAGTGGCAAGGGCCAGAAGATCGCGCGCTGCCCGCTCTGCCGCGTCGCGCTCTGGAGCAACTACGCGGGCGCCGGCGACGCGATCCGCTTCGTCCGCGTCGGCACGCTCGATGAGCCGGACCGCTGCCCGCCGGACATCCATATCTACACGGCTTCGAAGCAGCCGTGGGTCGTGCTGCCAGCAGGAGTGCCCGCAATGCCCGCGTACTACAAGGCGTCCGAGCAGTGGCCGGCGGCGAGCCTCGAACGGCGCGCAGCGGTGCTGGCGACGTCGCGCCCGGCTGAATAGGCCGCACGCCGGCCCGGCAATCACCTGGAACTGGTTGCCTCCGCCGGCGACTTCCAACCGCGCGCCTGAGCAATCGTGGTCGCGACGGCCGCCTCGCTCTCTGCGACCATGTCTTCGATGCCCTTGGTCGCCCCGAGGATACCGCCCCAGGCCCACAGCTTGTCGAACGGTGCCGTCAGCAGCACTCGGCCGTCCACCGCATCCTTCAGCACCAGGTCACCCTTGAAGCTCGCGGCCCCCACGCCGATCAGCATCGCGCGGCCGAACCGGCTTCCCGGCTTGTATGCCCGGATCGTCCCAGTCACGATCAGTTCATCCGCGCGGTTCAGCGGCGGCCCTTTCCGCACCTCGCCGAAGATCGGACCAAAGTCTCCCTGCAAGCGAACGAGCACTCCGTCCGCAAACTTGATGCCAACTGAGGCATCGATTTCCTTATCGGCCGCTGGCTCGAACGGCATCACCGTCGCAATCTGGTATCCAGAGAGATCGACACCGGCATCCACCGAGGTCTTGAGCACATTCGCCTTAGTGGAACTGGTGGTCGAGCATCCAGTGGCAGCCGCGATCAGTACTAGTGCCAGCAAGCCGGTCCGCACGTTATCGATGATTGCTGTTCGCATGTTGTCTCCGTTGGCATTGTTGACTCCCGACCGGCGACCATCCAGCGGTACCGGCCCCCTCGCCCCACTGCAAGTCAGCACGCCTCGTGCTGGCGGCAGCAAGCCCAATGACACTGCAAGTGCCTCAATTACACCTGAGAACGCGTTGCATCTGGCGTCCGATACCCCCATTTTGCCCCCACCGGCAGCCCGGCACCGCAGTGCGAACTCGGCGAGTGGTAGCGATCAGCACAAGTATGCGGCTATACCAAGCGCTGATCCTGTGATGAACGCAACGAAAGCAAAATAGCCGAAAACTGCCGCCCAGTGTGCGATCTTGCGCAAGCCAGGATCGATCACAAGCTGCTTCGTATCAATCGTGTCGCTCACCACCAGATCGACCGCTCTCACATATCGCTCGTTCAAATGGTACGAAGTGTGATAGCTGATTGCGTTCAGAACCCCTACGCTGAAAGTGCCGATCACAAATACGGCAAGGCTCCACCACGCAAGACGTGGAATCATCGGCGCGCCGCCCATGAAGGTGAGCAGAGCAATTGCACCGCCTGCGTTCGTAAACAACAAGTAGGAGACAGCGCGGCTACCAGATTCGACCGCCTGGGTTCGCAGCATGTCCGCTGTTCGCACCGCGTGCGCCCACAGCCGCTCCTGTTGCTGCGGCGTCAAAGTAGTCCAGATAGCCACAGGTTCCCCTCCGATTGCGGCCGCAGAAAGACTGAACAAATGGCACGGTGCGGGACGTGGAACCGCCTTCAGCTCCCTTCCGGCCCGATACTACTCCTCCTCAAACCCCTGACTCCGAAACCGCAGTGTCCGGCTGTTCTCGAGCACGGTTCGGACCAGTTGATCGGAGGCGCCGCCGGGCAGCCTGGCCTCGATCTCGAGGGTGACCGTCACCTCGGCGCCCGGCTGCCCGGCGAGATGGGAGATCACCTCATCAGCGATCCGGCTGGCGTCGCGGCCAACCCGGAGCGAGTCGAGATCCACGGTGCCGTGGAAGCGCCGGAGTCGGACTTCTGGTGCCGGTGGAACCAGTAAAGCCGGGGCCGAACCACTCCCAGGACCTGCCAACGGACTCGCACCACGCCCCGGTTCCGCGGCTGCCGGAGCCTCCGCATCCATCTGCCGCCGCGCGACCTCCGGCTTGACCAGGTGTCCGGCATCATCTTCGGACACTCCCACGACCAGCCCGCTGCGGAGCCCCCGGTAGCGGCCTGACCCTTCATCGAAGCTCTCGGCATACGCGAACGTGTCGGTCTGCCAGGTCAGCAACGCGATCCCATCCCGTATGGCCTGCAGCAGCACTCCCGGGCCGGCGAGTCGTGGCAGGTAGAGATAGCGGGCGAAGTCCTCGATGAGCTGCCTGGCCGCGACGTGGTCACCGCGCCATAGCGGCACGTCGTCCAGGTGTTTTCGCAGAATGGTCGAGCCGAGCGACGTCACCAGCGACTCGTCGCTCCGGAGTCTTCTGCTGGCGCGGACCGCCAGGGCGTCGGTGCCGGAGAGCCGCACTGCCTGCCAGGTGGTCGGAGCCTGCGGATTGCGCTGCTCCGGCACCAGCAGCCACTGGAAGGTCTCGGGCAGGCGGGCGGTCACCGTGCCATCGGCCGCCTGTTTCTGCGTTTCGGCCTGGCGCAGCTGGTGCGGATCGAGGTTGAGCGTCTCTTTCTCGTCCACGATGGACTTCCAGGCGAGAAACCGGCGCACTGCCTCGTCGAGGTCCTGCAGCCGGACCTTGTCGGCGGCGAGAAAGACCAGCGTATTGCGATACAGCCGCGGCCCGCTGCCACGCGACTCGAGGATCGCCCGTGCCGCCGTCTCGGCCGCGTTGCCGGGCTCCTTCGTGTACGGATGCTCGGCCGGCAGCACGACCAGTCGCGCGTCGAGATCATCCGGCACATCGGCGCCGGAACGCGGCAGCGGATGGATGCGTGCGAAGTCGCCGGCCCGGCGCAGATCGGCGCGCAGCCGCTCGTCCAGTTCCTGCGCCACCTTGTCCGGATCGCGCTTGAGCTGCTCGGCGCGGTCCTCGGCGAGCTTCGTGACCGTCGGCTGCGTCGCGTACCAGAACCGCGGACCGTCCTGATAGAGATAGGTGGCGGCCGCTGCCAGGCGTCGCAGCGCATCGCCAAATACGGCTGGTGACTCACCTGGCATCACGCAGCCGAGTTTGACCCGTCGGTCCTCGAGCCCGCGGTGTGCGGCTGCCGCCGTGGGCGCGGAGCCGAGATAGATCGTGCGGGCGACCCTGCGTGTTGCGTGCAGTTTCCCCAGACCAGGCTGCTCGCGGTCGATCCGCAGCGGCAGCGAGTTCGGCCCGTCCACGTCTTTCTCGATGATCGGTGCCCAGTTGTCCGACAGGTAACGCGTCAGTTCGGACTGCACGCGCGGATCGTCGATCGGCACCGTCGATGGCAGGATCAGCGGATTGCGATCGCCGCGCTCCCACAGGCTGTGGATCACCGCTGCCATCAGTCGCAGCACGCCACGCGTGCGCTGAAACTTGAGCAGCGTGGACCAGTCCGTATAGAGCCGGTCGAAGATCTCCGGGTGAATCGGGAAGGCTGCCTGGATGCGCTTCTCGTAATCGCCGCCCTTGCACTCGGGCGGAAACTCGGCCTTCTGGTCGCGGTAGAGATCCGCGAAGGCGCGCGCGGTCACGTCGCGCTGCTTGAAGGACTCGCCGGCCAGTGGCTCGAACAGCCGCCGGCGCACGATCTCGAAGCCCTCCTCCGCGGTCGCCGGCCGCCAGGAAGATTCCAGCCGCCCGACTACGTTGCGAAGCCGCTCGAGCGCCTCGCGGCCGCGGATGCCGCCGACTTCCGCATCGTCTGCCTGGGTATGGGGAGAGCCTTGGGTGTCCGAGGCCGGCAACGAGATCACCAGCAGACAGTTGCCCGCGAGCTTGGCCGACTCGGTGAGTGCCTGGGCGAAAGTAAACTGGGTCTCGAAGCCGCCGGCCGGCAGGTCGCTCTGGTCATGGAGCTGCCGCGCATAGGCCACCCACTCATCGATCAGGATCAGGCAGGGCCCGTACTCCTTGAACAGCTCGCGCAGCGTGTCGCCCGGATTGGTGGCCCGTTCGTCGTCGGCATTGATGCGCGCGAAGGCCTTCTTGCCACCGAGCTGCCAGGCGAGCTCGCCCCACAGCGTCCGGATGACCGTGCCGTCCGGCTTACTGATCGGGTTGCCGGGGGAGATCTTGTTGCCGACCAGCACCACGCGCTTGGCCTGCGGCAGGTTCTTGACTCCCGCCTCCGCCAGCACGGCATCCGCACCAGCGAGTTCGCCTGGATTCGTCCCGGAGAACAGGTGATAGAGCGCCAGCATCGAGTGTGTCTTGCCGCCGCCGAAGTTGGTCTGGAGCTGCACTACCGGGTCGCCACCCTTGCCCGCGAGGCGCTGCACCCCGTTCACCAGCAGGCGCTTCAGGCTCTCGGTCAGATAGGTCCGGCGGAAGAACTCCTGCGGTTTGCGGTATTCGTCCGAACCTTCGCCCAGGTGCACCTGCCAGAGATCGGCGGCGAACTCGGCCTGCTGGTAACGCCCGCTCGCGACATCGGTGTGCGGCGTGACGACCTCGCGCCAGGGCTTGAGCGTCCCGGTCGCAGCGGCCTCGATCAGCGAGCCACCGGCCTTGCGCTTTTCGCTGCGCACCTGCTCATCAAAGGTGAGCCGGCGCAGCTCGAGCTTCATCTTGTTGACCTCGTCCGCCTGCGGGGCTGAGACCGCGGAGAGCAGCCGCGTCATCGAATCGAGCGCCCGATCCGCATCATCGCTCGAGAACGGCTCCTGATGCGCCCACTTGTTGCGCCAGTCGCGCAGCTCCTGCACCAGCGAGCGCTCGGCGCGGCCAAGGGTGCGGCTGAAGACCTCGTTCCAGGCTTCCCACATGAGCTTCAGGAGCGGAGCAACGTCCCACTCCGCAAGCGCCTTCCTGCCGACCGTCCGGTCGTCGGCGAAATAGCGGCGTGCTGCATCCGCAGCCTTCTCCTGATGCTGACTCCTGAACTCGCGCTCGACAAAGGGCGCGAGCCCTGCCCGGAGCAGGTCCATGGCCTTGCCGACGCGTTCCTGGTTGGTGATGGCCATCAATTGCCCCTTGCGGATCGTGCAGCTATTCGGACAGGCGGACGAGCCCTGCTATCAGGACTTGGAAACTGCGAGAGCCGTTCTCGCGCGGCAGCACACGCGCCATGCTCCGCGCGCCGGACACTTTCTGGAACTCGGGCACGAGTTCCGTCAATGCGGCGGCTGGCTGGACGATTCCGTCGGGGTCACGGAATCGCGCCTTCGCCGCGATGCCGCGAAGCCGCTCATCACCGAAGGCATCCGCCAACGCGCCCGGCGCGCCGAAGTACCACGCCTCCAGTTCCTGGCAGGCGATGCGTACGAGCGCGTCGTCTCGGCCGCCTCGCTGGCACAACGCGACCAAGTTCCGCTTCAACTCCGCACAGTCGGCACCGTCGTTGTCCCGAATCACACAGAAGCGCACGCCGGGCTCGCGCCACGCTTTGAGCTTGCGCGGAATGCTCTTCTCGAGATCCTGCTTGCCCTCGTGCGGCACGCACAGGAATGGCAAGTGCGGGAATAATCGGGGGAGCAGTCCTTCGAGCAGGATCTTCATCGAGTACTCCTCGAGCAGGAAGACCACGCGGCTCATCTCGGACCGGCTCCCTCGAACAGGCCCTGCTTCCAGAGAGTGCCCGGCAGGTCGCCTTGCTCGACGAGATTGCGCAAGAGCTCGCTCTCGCTCGCCCGCCGCACGGTGGTGAACCCCTGCTCCTTAACCAGCCAGTAGATCTCATCGAGCCGGGCGCCGTTGAGGAACTCGGGCGAGTGGGTAGAGACGAACACCTGGCCGCCGCGCCGCGCGTAGTCGCGGAACTCCTCGACCAGCTCGTGGAGCAACTCCGGGTAGAGCTGATTCTCGGGCTCCTCGATGGCGAGCAGCGGGTGCGGCTGCGGGTCATAGAGCAGCACGAGATACGCGAACATCTTGATCGTGCCGTCGGAGACGTAGCGGGCGATGAACGGGTCCTTGAAGCTGCCGTCCTGGAAGCGCAGCACCAGACGCCCATCCTCGGTGGGCCTGGCTTCGACCCGGCTCACCCCGGGCACGCGCTCGCTCATGGTTTGCAGCACCTTGTCGAAGCGCTCGCGGTGGTGCTCGTAGAGGAACTGCGCCACCTGCGCCACGTTGTCGCCGCGCGTCGAGAGGTGCTCGGCATAGCCGGCCTCGGCGCTGGGCCGGGCATCGCTGATATGGAAGTCGGAGATGTGCCAGTTCTCGATCAGGCTGCGGAACTCGGCCACGACTCGGAACTCCTTGAACTGGCCGAGCCCCTTGATAGCGAGAACGCTGGGGTCATCTAGCACGTGGTCCTTGCGCTCCTCGACAACGCCCTCCTGCCCGTAGGCAGCCTCGTTGGTGATGGCCGTCCCCCGCCCGCGCGAGAAGTCCACAAAGTGCCACGGCCTGCCGTACTGGCCGCGCCGAAACTTCAGAATCTCCCGCTCCACAACAGGCCGACCCTGATCGTTGGCGATATCGAGCTGGTACGTCGCGAGCCGCCCGCCGCTCTCGCGGAACTTGACGGTGATCCCAATGGGCCCCTTCTCACCACGGCTGACGAGCTCTTGGAAACCACCGCGGCGCGCCACAGCCTGGGCGACGTTCTGCGTCAGGGCTTCCTTGAGAAAGCTGAACGCATCGAACAGCGTGCTCTTGCCCGAGCCGTTGGCTCCCACGACCACGGTCATGCGCGGGAGATCGGTGAGCTTTGCGTCGCGAAACAGGCGGTAGTTGCGAATCTCTATTGTCTCAATCTGCACGGCCTACTCCTGGGTCTCGTCGAACAACGCCGCCTGCTCGGCCTGCGGCGTGCCGCCCTCACGGGCGAGGCGGGCGATCTCCGGCCAGCTCTGTACCAGGCCATTGTATGCAAGCGCCTCGCTCGCGCGCTTCTTGCGCTCGCAGAGCGTGTAGAGGCGGTAGGCCAGCTCGCGGGCAATCTCGGCTTTGGCGCCAAGCTTGGCGACGATGCTGGCTGCTGCAGCTTCGCCGCCGCTGGCAAGGACACGCACCAGATGGTGGACGATTTCCCAAGCGGTCAGGCGCAGGTCGGTGGCCGGGTCCCAGTCCGCCGGCAGATCATCGGGTTTGAGCAGGCGCACTTTGCCGCGCTTGGATTCGAGGATGCCGGCGTCGACCATGCCGGCGACGCTGGTGTTCTTGGACTTGCTGAGCTGCTCGGCCACGCCGTACTCGCCCTCGGCGAATCCCTGCTGCTCGAACCAGGTGAGTGCCCAGCGGCTGTCGGCGTCGAAGTCGCCCTCCTGCTCAGCCAGCGCCTCGTCGAGGGTTTGATTGATCAGCGCGAGCGCCTCGCGCACGGTGAGCGGCTTGCCCTCGGCGTCCAGCACTTTGGCGTAGCGCGTGTAGACCGCCATGCCCGGGCCGATGGCCGCCTGCGCGAGGTCCACCGGCGCGATATTGCCGCGCTGAAGGTGGGCGAGCGCCTGCGGCAGCTCGGCCTTGAGCGCGGCGACGAACTCGCGCCGGGTGACGGTGGGCGCGTCGGCGCCGCGCGGGCGGCAGACGAGGACAATGCTCGAGGCGAGGGCGTTGGTGCCCGAGCCGATCATCCGATTTCCAAGCTCGGTGCGCATCGGCCAGGTGCCGCTGATGGCGAAGCCGGCTTCGATGACGGCGGCGAGAAAGGTGTCCCAGCCGGTGCTGGCGGTGCCGTCGACGCCGTCGCTCTCGGCCTGTTTGAACGCGTAGTAGATGGTGACCGGGAAGGCCGGGTGCGCCTGCTCGGCGAGGCGGTGCATCGCCTGCGTCATGCCGTCGAGGAAAAAGGTCTCGGCCTTCTCCTTGCTGCCGTGCCGATAGGGCGTCGCGACCAGTTCCTCGGCCTTGGGCACGGCGAGCGTGGCAAAAAGATCCGGGAAGACCAACCGCAGCGAGCGGCGCAGCCAGACGTAGAAGAAGTCCGAGAGATCGGCGTAGCCGATGTTGTCGTAGTAGGGCGGGTCGGTGGAGACGACCCTATCGGTGCTGGTAACTTGAGTTCCTGCGTCCGCCTGAAGCGCTCCACCCTGCATCGTGCCCGCGCACACCACGCCCTTATTCGTGTAGTCGAGCGAGTTCTCGAAGCTCCCCGATTGCGTCGAAAGCGGATTCACTTCGGCAAAGTCCCAAGTCATTGGGATTGCCTGACGAGCGAAAGTGTTACGCGTCTTGGTACCCCAAGTTGGGCCGCCAGAATCCCAAGTACAGATTGTCGTCATACGATCAGACAAACTGCTTACTACGAACCCCAAGTACACCGTCACCGCCTCGGCGTACGCGGCGGCACCGGTGCCGCCGTCGCGAAGCGGCTTCTTGTCGTCGGAGAGGCCGGCGGCGAGGGCGTCGCGCTGCACCCGCTGGCGCGCTTCCTGCACCAGATCGGAGAAGGTCGTCAGCGCCACGAGCTGGCGGGGGGTGAAGAGGTCGCCGTAGGTCGTCAGGCCGTACTGAACCGTCCAGAAGTTGCGCGGATCGTCGGGCAGCGGGCCCTCCGGCTTCCACTCCGGCTTTGCCTCGAGCGTCGCCGCCTCGTGCTCCGGCGTCGGCGCGAGATAGACCCGTCCGCGGTCACCCTCGGCCACGATCGCCATCAGCCGCGCGCCCATGCGCCCGGCCTTGCCTTCATCCTTGATGTACTGCGGAGCGATCGGCGTCCCCGACATCAGGCACTGGAAGTTCGCTCCGCGCGCGAGCTTGGTGCCGGTCTTCGCCCGCTCCGTATCCGTCGGCTTCCCCACGTTCACCGTGAAGCGGTAGCCACCGTCCCCGATCACCGGCTCGACGTACGCCTCCTTGCCCGCCTTCGTCGACAGCATGAAGGTCGAGGCGAGCGGCACGTCCACCTGCGCGAAGGCCGGGTTTGGACTCTTTACCGTGCGCGCCCAGAGCCACGCGATCACGGTGAGCTTGCGGCCTACGTAGGGCTTCAGGTCCGGCCGCGCCTTCGCCATCTCGGCCGTGACCTCGACCTTCGGGTAGAGGTGCCCGATGCGCTTCTCAGCCTCATCGCGCATCCACTGGCCGTAGTAGCGCACGTCCTCCGCGAGGCCCTGCGCCCCCTTCCATTCCCGGACAAGCAGCGACCGCTCACTGCGCGCCTCGGGGTTCACCGGCGGCCGGCCCGCGAACTTCGGCGGGATCTCGATCATCGCCTTGTTGATCAGCACCGCGACCGGGTTGAGATCGCTCGCCCAGGCCTCGAGTCCGAGCCGCTGCGCCTCGAGTGGCAGCGCACCACCCCCGGCAAACGGGTCATGAAAAGCCGGGAGCTTCTTCCGGTCGAACAGTTCCCTGGCGCGCGGATGATTGGCGTTCTCGGCGCAGGCACGACGCCAGCTCGCCCAGATCTCGTCGCGCGCCGCCTGCAGAACCTTCTCGTTGGTGGTGTTCTCCCACAGCACCAGGTCCTCGAAGATCCGGAAAAGCCGCTGGCGCTCCTTCTCCTGCCTCTTCTCGGTCGGGAACAGATCCGGATACGCCGAGGGGTCGTCCACCATCTGCGCGAAGATCACCGCCCGCGCCGCCGCCAGCGGCCGCCGCGCCCACCACAGGTGCAGCGTGCTCGGGTGCCCGTGCCGGATCGACTTCTCCCGCGCCGACGCCTTGTTGATGGCATCGAGCGGCAGCGCGACTTCGATGAGCTTCTTCTTGGTTTTCATGCCATGTCCTCACCGTTCCTCATCGAATACCCGCGATCAAAGTCTTTGCAGAACAGGTGCTTACCGATGGGATTGCGGCGGAATTGCGTCTTCATTAGGTGGAATTGCGTTTTGTGGCTGCATGCCAGCGGGCGGCCTTCGTCGCTCCTTGCACCTCCACGCGGCCATCCATTTTCAGCTCGCGCAGCAGCGTCTGGACCTGGTCACGGCTGAGCTCCGGCAACACTTCCTGCAGCTCGCCCAACGAGGCTCCCGCCGGAGCCGAGTCCTCGATATGCCGCACGAGCAATGCCTTGTTCGTCTCCCGGTCGAGGCCGCGCCGCCGGGTGTACGCGCCACCCTTGCCGAGGAACCGGTAAAAGCGGCGCGACAGCAGGTGGCGCGTGCCGCGCCCGCGTCCCACGCGCTCGATCACACCCTGCTCGCGGAGCACCGGAAGCCGCTGGGCGAGGTGAGCTGGTACCGGCTGCTCGCGGTGCACGAGATCGATGACGAGGAAGTCCTCGGTCGTAAAAGACGCCTGCCGCTCGCGGCCGATTTCCTCGAGGAAGCGCAGGAACTCGGGATCCTGGATTTCGCCGTGCAGGGTCACCCAGACCGAGTGCTCGCTCGTTCTTGAGAAATCGGGCAGCGGCTTGCTCTGCCGGATGCACTCCCGATACATCAGGTCGAAACCTTGTCCGGCACGCTCGACCAGCCCGCATCGCGCGAGCACTTCCGCGATACGCCGGTTGCGGGGGTTCTGCTCCCACAGCAGGTTGTCCAGGTTGATTCCGGCCGGGAAACCACCCGGACTGACAATCTCGATCCGGCGCGGGAACTGGCGCACGAAGACCGAGCCGCCGTGGCGATAGTCACGGTGACTCACTGCGTTCAGCACGGCCTCACGTACCGCCCGCTCATCAAAGGTCGGCACGTCCCACACGAACAGCCCCTGCTGGAAGTGCTGGAGGTCGTTGCGCAGCCTGACGGCCTCCCAGATCTCGTCGAGCACCGGCAGGAAGCCGCGGCGGAACTCGCGCCGGTCCGCCGCTGGTCCTGCCTGCTCGTTGGCCCGATACTCGAACACAACCTCCGCCTGTCCGAGATGCCGGCCGACGGCTTCGCGCGATCCCAGCAGGATCAGTGCGGCGAAGGTCAGGCCACCGCCAACCAGCAGCTCGGCGTCCGCCAGCAGCCGTTCGACCGGACGACTCAGTATCTCCTGCTCCGGGGCCTTGCGCTGCCAGAGGCGGCGCAGCAGGTCGATCGCTTCCGGATCCAGGTCGCTGAGGCGCGCAGCGGCGCAGATTCCGGCCGAGAAATCCGGTCCGGTCTCGGCGTGAATCCGGCGGAGTTGCTCATCCGACATCGGGACCAGCGCATCGCCGGCCCGCATCCAGAATGACCCCTTGTACTGCCAGGCGGAACCCGGCAGTCGGGAAGGGACATGCACCAGCAACACTCTCTTGCCGTCGTCGTGGTACTCCTCGACCGCGATCCGCTGTCCGAGCTGCTCGAAGAGCCCCGCCTCGGTGCGGCCGGGTTCCGCGAAGGCTCGCGTGCCGACGACTTGGCGAGGGCGCTGGTCGGTGACCCCGAGCACGATGACGCCACCCCCTTCGTTGGCGATGGCTACGCAGTACTTGACGAGATCCTCGAACTGGAAGCCGCCAGCCGCGGTCTTGAATTCGACGTGGCGGCTCTCCGGCTTCTCGATTAGGTCGCGGAACTCGCGCGGCGTCGTCACCGCGGCGCCTCCGCCCGCGCCAGCAGCTCCGCGAAGTCGTAGTTCACGCTGGTCACGCCAAAATCCGGCTCACGTTGGAAGGGCCGGCGCAGGTAGTGAACCCGGTGCGTGTGCCCATCGAGGAACTCGACCAGCGCCAGGATGAAGTCCTCCGGCTTGTTCAGGCTGGTGAGAATCTCATTCCTGGTCACGGTCACGGTATCGGCCCCGGACACGCGCCCTTTGACTTCAATAAATCGGATCCGTCCCCTGTCCGGGCCCGAAACCACGCGACTCTCGACGTCGTAACCGAGCTTCTCGAACTCGCGGTCAGTCGGCTCGAAGCCGAGTGCGCGCTCGACCTCCATCACCGCTGCGCGGGCGCGGGCTGCCGCGGCCTGGGTGTCGGCGGCACTCGCAACTGCCGCGACCGTGCGTCCGGTCATTGCCGCGATCAGTCCGAGCGGCACGACCACGAGCCCACCGAGCACGACCGGGGGCAACGCCGAGATCTGCGCTTCGCGCTCCAGCTCGGCGAGGCGGTATTGCAGCCGGACCTGCAGGTCATCCGCACGGCGGCGTGCCTCCTGGGAGTTGAGTCGGGCGCCGGGCCGGCCGGCCTCCTCCTGCAGCCTGAGCTGTTCGGCACGGTGATCCCACCAGGTGATCTCCTTGGTCAGGCGATCCTTGACCGCGGAGCGGGTCTTCTCGATCCAAGTGAGCCGCCGGCCGCGCACTTCGGCAATGTGCTCCGGGACCACCTGCGCGATGGCATGGCCGAGCGCCTTCTGCTCCAGTTCGCGGGTGATCCAGGCGCACTCCGGCCGGGCAAGCAGCTCCTCGGCATCTGGCTCGTCCGCCGCGAGCGGGCGGTAGTCGAGGTAGGGCGCATACTGCAGGTGCCGGGTCCCTCCCCCGCAATCCATCTCGACGTACAGCATGCGGCGCGAGATCGTCGTCCGGTCGCCCGATGGCCGTACACTGCCATCCCGGATCGCGTGCTCGAGCGCGAACAACACCCGCGGAAGAGTGCCGGGGTCGCGTTCGTCCACCAGCACGGTACCGCGCTGCAGCAGGTCGCGGTGACGTTCCAGCGTGAGGTCGAGGGCGGCATCCAGCAGCGGGTGCCCAGGGCACAGGAACGCGGCGAGCGGCTGGCCCGCCGGAGCAATCAGGTCCTTCTCGAAGGCGATGCGCTCATAACGGGACAGCACCGGATCGCCCGTGCCGATCTGCCGGTCACGGTTGCGCACCGGCGCCGGTACATTCGTGACTTCGTAGCGGCGCGGCTCGCGCTGGCGGACAGTCCCGCCGAGGCGCCGGAACGCCTCGAGGAAAAACGACTCGATGTAATGCGGCTGCAACCGGCGGGCCTCGGCCCGCTCCATTTCTTCGCGCACCCGCGCCACGCGGCTGGCGTCCATCGTGTCGTGGGCGAGCGCTCGCTCCTCGATCAGCCCCTCGAGATGCTGGCGGTCCACGGCCGCGGCAATCGCCTGCGTGAGCCGTGCCCGCACATCCGTCCGGTCACCGTAGCGGATCGCCTCCAGCAACAGCTCGCGAAGCGTCTTCGGCTGCCCTTCATCCACGAACTGCAGCTTGCCGAGCACATCGAAGACCTGCCCGCCCAGGGCCCGGCGTGCTTCCTCGAGCTTTTCCAGGAGCCGGCGATAGACGTCGCCCTCGCGGGTCTCCTCCGCCACCAGGTTCCACAGGTGGCAGACTTCGGTCTGGCCGATGCGGTGGATGCGGCCGAAGCGCTGCTCCAGGCGGTTCGGATTCCAGGGCAGGTCGTAGTTCACCATCAGGTGCGCGCGCTGCAGGTTGATGCCCTCACCGGCCGCGTCCGTCGCGAGCAGTACGCGGACCTCGGGGTCGTGCAGGAAACTCTCCTGAGCCTTGCGCCGCTCCTCGCGGCCCATGCCACCGTGAATCATGACGATCGACTGCGGCCGGCCGAGCAGCGAGCTGATCTGGCGCTCGAGGTAGCTGAGCGTATCGCGGTGCTCGGTGAACAGCACCAGCTTCTGGCGCGGGGACGGCACTGGCTTCGGAATCGGCCCGGCGCCATGCGGAACCGCCGACTCGGCGATGCGATTGGCCGTGGCGGTCGGTGCGAAGATTTCCTCGTTCAGGACCCGGGCCAGTTCCTTCCACTTGGTGTCCTGACCACTGCGCCGGACCGCGGCGGCCAGCGTCTCGAGCCGCTCGAGCGTGGCGATCTCGGTCGTCAGTTCGGCAAGCGTGGCTGCTGCCGTCGCCTGGTCGAGGAACTCCTCCTCGGCGGCCTCAACCTCGTTCTCGGGCGCTTCCTCCAGATCCTCGACATCGTCCTCGTCGAGCACCGGACCGGCGAGCGCCGGAACCGCTGCCCCGCGCCGCAGCAGCTCCAGCTCGCGCAGCCTCTTTTCGAGCCGCTCGCGCCGGCGCCGCAGGGACTGGTAGATCGCTTCCGGCGACGAGGCGAGCCGCCGCTGCAGGATGGTCAGCGCGAAGCCCACCGTTCCGGCGCGCTTTTCGTTCTGCAGCGCCTCGGCGCGGTTGAACTCCTCGCGCACGTACTCGGTGACGTCCTTGTAGAGGCGCGCCTCGTCGTCGGACAGCTTGTAGGGCACGGTATAAGCGATACGTTCCGGGAACAACGGCGTGCCGTCGAACTTGAGCAGGTTCTCCTTGACCATGCGGCGCATCAGGTCCGAAACCTCGACCTGGTGGACACCGTCGCGGAACCGGCCCTCGAAGCGGTCGCCATCGAGCAGTGCGAGAAACAGCTGGAAGTCCTGTTCCTTGCCGTTGTGGGGCGTTGCCGTCATCAGCAGGAAGTGACGGGTGAGGCCGGCGAGCAGCTGCCCCAGCCGATAGCGCTTCGTGTACTTGACCTCGCCGCCGAAGAACGTGGCCGAGAGCTTGTGCGCCTCGTCGCAGACGATCAGGTCATAACGGCAATCCGGGGCGCCCAGTTTCTGCTGCACGTCCTCGTTGCGCGCCAGCTTGTCGAGGCGCGCGATGGCAAGGTCGTTCTCCAGGAACCAGTTGCCGGTGCGGGCGGCCTCGAGCTTGTCGTTGGTCAGGATCTCGAACGGCAGGTGGAAGCGCCGGCTCAGTTCGTCCTGCCACTGTTCGGCGAGGCTGCCAGGACAGACGATGAGGCAGCGCCGGAGGTCCCCGCGGGCAATCAGCTCCTTGATCAGCAGGCCGGCCATGATGGTCTTGCCGGCGCCCGGATCGTCGGCCAGCAGGAAGCGCAGCGGCTGGCGTGGCAGCATCGCCTCGTAGACCGCCGTAATCTGGTGCGGCAGGGGCTCGACGAGCGAGGTATGCACGGCCAGCACCGGGTCGAACAGGTGCGCCAGCCGGATCCGGTGAGCCTCGGACACCAGGCGGAAAAGCGCTCCGTCACCGTCGAAACTCCATGGACGGCCGGCTTCCACGACCTCGAGCCTGGGCTCGTCGTGGCGGTAGAGGATTTCCTCGGCGACCCCGCCCGCCGGTCTGCGATACACGAGGGTCAGCGCGTCTGATCCGTGCCAGGCGACGCTGACGACCGTGACCAGTGCATCAGGCAGAATGCCCCGGACCGAGGCCTGCGGCGTGAGGTCTTCGAGCCTGCTCATGATCCGGTTATTCCCTGCGGCCCACCGGAATGGCGCCGCGTGCGGGACCCCTCCCTCCAAAGGCTGGTGCTGGCGGCAGGAATCGAACCCGCGACCTTCTGATTACAAATCAGTTGCTCTACCGTCTGAGCTACGCCAGCGCCGGCGGTATTGTAACGGCAGGGGCCGGCCGGCCGCTCACCCCGGCACCGCGCCGCTGCGCGCGACTTCCGGCACCGGCTGGCTCGCCCGCGCGGCCTCATCGCAGGGCTGGATCTCGAGCCGCAGGATGCGGCCGCTGCCGCCATCGAAGGCGGCAGGATCGGGGAGCCTGGCCGGCGGCACGACGTCCACATCGATCCAGTACAGGGTGCCGCTGCGCTCGCGCTCGCTGACCTTCGGCTCGAGGCCGAGGGCCTTGACGTCGTCGAAGCGCCGCAGCGCCCGGGGGCGCTCGGTGAACAGGCCGAGCGAAATCGTGATCTCGCGGTTGTTGCCGGGCATCGTGTAGGTATCGCTGATGCCGAAGCGCCGCAGGCGCTCGATGATGCCGCTCGCGGTCGCCGCATCCGCGACGCCCTCGAGCGAAACCCAGTAGCCCTTCCAGATCACGCCCTCGCCGGCACGCTGGCGCGGCTGCAGCCCGTTCTCGCGCAGCAGCGTCGAGGCGCGGGCTGCATCGGTGAGATCAGCGAACGGGCCCAGGCTCAGGCAATGATCACCGGGCCGCACCGGCCGCGACTGGCCCGGCTCGGGCGGCGGTGCCTCGCGCGCGAGCAGCAGCCGTGGCGCCGCCGCACGCTGCACCGGCGCCTGCCGGGCCGGCTCCTGGATCCAGTGGGTCCAGGCGAACCAGGCGATGTTGGCCAGCATCAGCAGCACGACGATGATTCTCATGAGCTGGTATTCCTATTCGCCACCGGCGATGACCGCGAGGCCCTCAAGCACGAGGTCGGGCGCGGGTTCGGCCGGCAGGTCGAGTCGCGCGAGAATCTGCTCCGCGTCGCCGCCACCGACGAAGACCCGCGGCTGCAACCCGGTCGGACCGGCGACCAGGCGCACGGCCCGCCCCGCTGCGGCCGCGAGCGCCTGCCAGCAACCTTCGGCGACCGCACCGGCGGTGTTGGTGCCGAACGATCCGACGACCCGGGCCGGTGCGCGATGTTCGTTGCGGGCGATGTCCGCGGTACCGTTGCGCAGCGCCGCGACCATCAGCGCCTGCCCCGGCAGGATCCAGCCGCCGAGGTGCCGGCCGGTCGCATCGACGGCATCGACGGTCATCGCCGTTCCCGCGGCAATGCAGACGAGTGGCGCCTGGGCCCGCCGCCAGGCACCGATCATGCCGAGCCAGCGATCGACGCCGAGCGTCTCCGGGTGCTCGTAGGCATTGGCGAGGCCGCCGGCGGCACTTTCCGACTGCAGGAATTCCACGCGTCGGCCACAGCCCTGCAGCGCCCACTCGTCGATGGCCCGGGCGAGATCCGGACCTGCGACATTGGCGGCCATGATGCGCGCCGGCGCCGGTGCGAGCGCCGGCAGCCCGGCGAGCCATTCGGCACCACACTCGCGATGCGCCAGCGCGCCTCCCTTCGCGAGGCGCCCATCCTGCAGCCAGCCCCACTTGAGGCGCGTGTTGCCGATGTCGAGGAGCAGGATCATGCGGCCGGCCGCAGGCTGACTTCACCGGAAATGAAGCGCTCGCGTCCCGCGCCGGTGTCGACCAGCAGCGCACCATCCGGATCGATGCCGCGCGCGATGCCGCTGACGCTGCCGCTTCCCTGCTCGATGCGCACCGGCTGGTCGCGCAGCGCATCCGCGGCCCGCCAGTCATCAGCAAAGGCCGCGAAACCGCGCGCGCTGAATTCCACGAGCGTACTCACGATACCAGCGAGCAGTGCCGCGGCAAGTGCGCTGCGCCGCGGCAACGCGCCGGGCCCGCCGGCGAGATCCGCAGGCGTCGTACCGCGCGCTGCAATCGCGCGCCGCGCGGCCCCCGGCAGGGCGACATTGAGTCCCACGCCGATCACCGCGTAGGCCGGGCCCGCCCCCTCGGCACGCAGGTCGATCAGGATGCCACCGAGCTTGGCGCCCTCGCGCAGGATGTCATTCGGCCACTTGAGCGCGAGTCCGGCGATCCCCTGCGCGCGCAGCGCCGCGAGCACCGCGACGCCGACCGCGAGCGACAGCGCACCGAGTCCGGCCGGCGGATAACGCCAGTTCCAGTTCAGCGACAGGCACAGCCCGGAGGCGAAGGGCGCGATCCAGTGGCGACCGCGCCGGCCGCGCCCCGCGCTCTGGAACTCGGCGAGGCAGGCATCGAAGCGGCCCTCGGGCAGGTCGGTGGACTGCAGCAGCTGATCGTTGGTCGAGGCCAGCTCCTCGTGCACCTCGAGCCGCCGCAGCCTGCCGGCCACCAGCTCCGGCAGTGCCCGGCGGATCGCCTGCCGGTCCAGCAGGTCGAGTGGCGCCGCCAGCCGGTAGCCGCGGCGCGGCAGGGCCTCGAGTTCGAGTCCCCATTCGCCGAGCTGCTGCAACTGCTTCCACACCGCGGCACGGGTGACGCCCAGGCGCGCGGCCAGCTCCTCGCCCGAATGTTCTCCGCCATCGGCCAGCATCCGCAGCAGTTCACCGCGCCGGCTCACCGGAGCAGGTCCTTCGGCCGCAGCAGCCACAGGCGCCGGGCGCGGTTCTCGTTGCCGGCACGCATGCGCGCGATGTTGCTGCGATGGGTCCACACCAGGAGCGCCGCCATCAGGAACCCGAAGGTCACGAGCGGCGCGGGCGAGCGCAGCAGCCACAGCGAAACCGGCACGGTGGCAGCGGCCAGCATCGTCGCCAGGCCCACGAAGCCGGACAGCATCACCGTCAGCAGCCAGGCCACGAGCAGCGGCGGCAGGGTCAGCGGAGAGAGGATCAGCAGCGAACCGAGCAGTGTCGCGCCGCCCTTGCCGCCGCGAAACTCGTGCCACAACGGCCAGATGTGGCCGGCGACGGCAGCCGCGCCACAGGCCACTGCCAGCCAGCTGCGATCCACCAGCGGGTCGGCCGGCAGGCCCAGGGGCTGCCAGGCCGGCAGCCAGGCGACGGCGAGCGCCCCCTTGCCCACGTCGATGAGCGCAACACCCGCGGCAAACCAGAAGCCCTGGGTGCGCAGCGCATTGGTGCCGCCGGCATTGCCGCTGCCGGCTT
>SCUD01000071.1 GCA_004297335.1 Gammaproteobacteria bacterium | reverse complement strand
TGCTGTTCGTTCATGTCGATCACCATGGGCGGGATGATCGACCCAAACCTCAGCCGCCAGACTCATACCTCGTTGGAAATACGCCCCCACGTTCAGACTCATACCATGTTGGAAGAGACTAAGCCTTTCATCACCCGGACGTTTTGAGTAGAATGCCCGGCTCTCTGGCAGGGTCCGGGTCGGACCAGGCCGCTGAGCGAAAGCCGAGGAACACACGCGATGGTGACGATTCGACTGACACGCCGTGGCGGCAAGAATGCGCCGTTCTACCACGTCGTCGTCACGGACAGCCGCAGACGGCAGGGTGGCCGCATGCTGGAGCAGGTCGGGTACTTCAACCCGATCGCCCGCGGCAAGGACCGCAAGCTCGAGCTCAACCTGCCGCGGATCGAGTACTGGACGGGCACCGGTGCGCAGATGTCGGACCGCGTCCGCGCGCTGGTCTCTTCAGTACGCAGGCAGGCCGCGGCAGCCTGAGGGCGAGCCGCCGGCGCGTTCCCATGGCGGAAGCGCCACTGCGGGTCGCGCTGGGATGCCTGGGTAGTCCGTTCGGCGTGCGCGGCTGGGTCCACGTCCGGTCCTACACGGATCCGCCGGAGGAAGTGCTGGATTACCCGCTCTGGCACCTCGAGGCACCGGGCGGAGGGCCACAGACACTGCGGCTGGTCGAGGGGCGACGGCACGGCAAGGGCGTCGTGGCCCGGCTGGACGGTGTGGAGGATCGAGAGGCGGCGGCACGGCTGGCGCGCCGGGAGTTCTGGATCGAGCGGTCGGAAATGCCGGTGCTGCCGCCGGGCCAGTTCTACCGCGTGGATCTGGAGGGGCTGACGGCCGTGAACCTGCAGGGGCGGGTCCTGGGCCGGGTCGACCATTTCGTCGATGCACCGGCGAACCCGGTGATGGTCGTGGTCGGGGACGCCGAACACTGGCTGCCGCTGGTTCCGGGCCTCATCCGGCAGCTGGACCAGGAATGCGGGCGGGTGATCGTGGACTGGGATCCGGACTTCTAGGGAGGCCGGATGCACATCGAGGTCGTGACGCTGTTCCCGGAGCTGATCCGGGCGCAGCTCGGGGCCGGCGTGCTGGGCCGCGCCGTCGCGCGCGGGCTGGTGCAGGTCGGCACCGAGGATCCACGCGCGCATGCGACGGATCCGTACCGCCGCGTGGACGACCGGCCCTACGGCGGTGGTCCCGGGATGGTGATGGCGGTCGAACCGCTGGCGACAGCGCTGCGGGCCGCGGCAACGCGCCTGCCGGCCGCTTCGCCGGTGATCGCGCTGGCGGCTCAGGGTCCGACGCTGACCCAGGCCGGAGCGCGGCGGTTGGCGCAGTTGCCGGGCCTGCTGCTGCTGGCCGGGCGCTATGAGGGGATCGACCAGCGGCTGATCGACGCGCTGGTCGACGAGGAACTGTCGATCGGCGACTACGTGCTGTCGGGCGGCGAGCTGCCGGCGCTCGTGGTCATCGATGCCGTCGTGCGCCTGTTGCCGGGAGTGCTTGGCGACGCGGCCTCGGCGGAGCAGGATTCGTTCGGTGACGGGCTGCTGGACTGGCCGCAGTACACCCGGCCCGAGGCCTGGGAAGGACGGCGGATTCCGGAGGTGCTACAGGGCGGCAACCACGGGCAGATCCGGCGCTGGCGACTGGCCCAGGCGCTGGGGCGGACCTGGCAACGGCGACCGGAACTGGTCGAGCGCCGCAGTTTGAACGACGAGGAGCGGGCGCTGCTCGAGGAATACTGCGCCGGGGCGGGCATCGAGCCGCCGCGGCGGATGACGTAGGTGAATCGGACACGACGGACGGGAACGAGCCCATGAACAAGATCATTCAGGACATCGAGTCACGCGCCACGCAGCGCCAGCTGCCCGATTTCGGCCCGGGCGACACGGTGATCGTGCAGGTGAAGGTCAAGGAAGGCGACCGCGAGCGCATCCAGGCCTACGAAGGCGTGGTCATCGCCCGCAAGAACCGCGGCCTCAACAGTTCGTTCACGGTGCGCAAGATATCGCACGGCGAGGGCGTCGAGCGCGTGTTTCAGAGCCACAGCCGGGCGATCGCCGACGTCGTCGTCAAGCGCCGCGGCCTGGTGCGTCGCGCCAAGCTCTACTACCTGCGCGAGCGCTCGGGCAAGTCCGCACGCATCGAGGAAAAGCTCGGCGGGTGATCAGTCCCGGTCGAGCGGGCTGCGCACGCCGTGTGCGCCCTTGTTCGTGACGTGCGTGTAGATCATCGTCGTCTTGACGTCCGCGTGTCCGAGAAGCTCCTGCAACGTGCGGATGTCGTACCCCTGCTCGAGCAGGTGCGTCGCGAAACAGTGGCGCAGCGTGTGGCAGGTCACGGGCTGAGCAATGTCGGCCCTGCGCACCGCGGACTGCATCGCGCGTTGAATCGTCTTTTCGTGCAGATGATGGCGAACGGACGAACCGGTGAAAGAATCCCGGCACAGCGTTGACGAGGGGAACAGGTACTGCCAGCCCCACTGGGTAGCCGCATTCGGATACTTGCGGGCGAGCGCGGCCGGTAGTGAAACCCCCGGATTGCCCCGCCGGCGTTCGTTTTCGCACCAGTCACGCAGGCGGGCAAGATGCCCCTTGAGTGGCACGATAAGCCTCTGCGCGATGACCGTTACGCGGTCCTTGGCACCCTTGCCGTCGCGGACGATGAGTTCACCGCGGTCGAGCAGCAGATCCTTGACGCGCAGGCGCAGGGCCTCGGTGACCCGCAGGCCGCCGCCGTAGAGCAGGCCTCCGATCAGCCAATGGACGCCGTCCAGGTTGGCCAGCACGGCGGCGACCTCCGCCCGAGACAGAACAACCGGCAGGCGCTGCGGCCGTCGCGCCCTGACGACGTTGCCCAGCCAGGGCAGTTCGACGCTCAGCACGTGCCGGTACAGGAACAGGAGGGCCTGAAGGGCCTGATTCTGCGTCGAGGCGCTGACCTTGCGTTCCACGGCCAGATGGGTCAAGAATTGCTCCACTTCGGCGGCGCCCAGGTCACGAGGGGAGCAGCGGCCGTGATACTTCACATAGCGCTGGATCCAGTGTTGATAGGCACGCTCCGTGCGAAAGCTGAGATGCCGCAGGCGGATCTGCTCGCGCACGGCCTCGCGCAGCGTCTTCGGTTTCGGGGTGTCGCTCAACATGCTGGGCAGGATCCGCGGGTTATCCGACACGGGTTAGCGCAAGTGCAAGTATTGCAGGGGTTTCGTGCTGGCCGATATCCGATTATCCGACGGGTTCGGCTGGAAATTCCCCGACAGTTATCGCCCCTAATTAGTAGTTAGGCAGCCATGAACTCTGACACCCTCGAGCTGCAGCAATATTTCCAGATGTTGCTGCCGCTTATAGTCGTTGCGGTGCCAACAATGTTTTGGTTCTCTTACCGCAAAGCCGCCTCGG
>SCUD01000070.1 GCA_004297335.1 Gammaproteobacteria bacterium | reverse complement strand
CATCCACGATCTGTGGCAGCCGTGCGCGCAGCGGATCATCGGACTGGTCGGCGCGCACGGACACGAAGGTCCGTGCGACCCGCGGCGCGACCAGATCCCACGTGACCTGAAGTTGCGGGCGGCCGGCATAGTCGAGCGCGGCCTTGTCCCGCTGCATCCGCGTCGAGCGGCCACCAGCGAGCACCAGCCCGTTGACCGTGCTCACGGTCCCTCCCCGGCACGAAACTCGCTGCGGCCCCCGCTCTTGGCGAGCAGGCGGGTCTCGACGATCACGATGTCGTGCGACAGCGCCTTGCACATGTCATAGACGGTGAGTGCCGCGACCGTTGCGCCGGTCAGCGCCTCCATTTCGACGCCAGTGCGGTGATGAACGGCGGCGGTGCAGCGGATCTCGACCTCGCCGGCGGCGTTGAGGCCGATGTCGAACTCGCAGCGCTCCAGGCCAAGCGGATGGCAGAACGGGATCAGCTCGTGGGTGCGCTTCGCGGCCAGCGTCCCGGCGACCGTCGCGGTACTGAATACCGGACCCTTGGCGGTCTGGAAGCCCGCCGCCCGCAGCGTCGCGAGTGCCGCCGCCGGCAGCCGCAGCCGCGCAATCGCCGTGGCAACCCGCAGCGTCGGCTGCTTGGCCGAGACATCCACCATCGTCGGCCGGCCCTGCTCGTCCACGTGCGAAAGTTCAGCCGCCAATGTAGTACATCTCGATCTTGCGCTGCGGCTGCTCGCCCGCCGCGGCGTTGCGCAGTTCGCTGTAACGGTCGGTGCGCTGTTCCCAGCGACCGCGAATCAGTGCGAGCAGCTCCCCGTCACTCGCGCCGGCGCGCAGCCGGGCGCGCAGGTCGAGGCCCTCGGTTGCGAACAGGCAGGTGTAGAGCACGCCATCCGAGGACAGCCGCGCGCGCGTGCAGTCACCGCAGAAGGGCTGGGTCACCGAGGTCACGAAACCGATCTCGCCCATGCCATCCGCATAGGAGTAGCGCTGCGCCACCTCGCCGCGGTAGGCGCCCGCAATCGGCCGCAACGGGTACACCGCAGCGATGCACTCGAGAAGCTCGCGCGCGGGAACCACGCGGGTGGCATCCCAGTGGTTGCGGTTGCCGACATCCATGTATTCGATGAAGCGCACGGTGACACCGGTGCCGCGGAAATGGCGGGCGACGTCCAGTACCTGGCCGTCGTTGACGCCGCGCTGCACGACGCAGTTGATCCGGACCGGCGCGAGGCCGGCCTCGCGCGCCGCGCGGATGCCGTCCTGGACGCGGTCGAGCCCGTCGAAGCCGCCGTTCATGCGCCGGAAGGTCTCCGGATCGAGCGTATCGAGGCTGACGGTGACCCGGCGCAGGCCATTGGCGGCCAGCTCCGCTGCATGCTGGCCGAGCAGCACGCCATTGGTCGTCAGGGCCAGGTCCTCGATGCCCTCGATCACGGACAGCTCGCCGATCAGGTCCGCCAGGTTGGAACGCAGCAGCGGTTCGCCGCCGGTGAGGCGCAGCTTGCGCACGCCGAGGTGCGCGAACAGCCGGGCGAGCCGGACGATCTCCTCGAAGGACAGGCGCTCGGAGGAGGCCAGGAACTGGTAACGGTCGCCGAAAGTCTCGCGCGGCATGCAGTAGGGGCAGCGGAAATTGCAGCGGTCCATGACCGAAATGCGCAGGTCGGCGAGCGGACGGCCGCGCGTATCCTGCGACGCTGACCGCGCCGCCAGTTCAACGAGCCTGCCCCGGGTACCTTTCTGCATCGACCCTACCACTGGTAAAACGCTACGCCGAGCCCTGCCGGGTGGACCGCCGGGCCGGGTGGCAGTTCCACGAAACCATCCGTGCCACCGAGCGAGACGAAATCCCCGGAGCCCCGGGTGGGGCGCGGGCTCGCCAGCGCGCGACCGGTCGGATCGTACTCCAGCGTGACCGGCAGGAAATAGGCCAACCGTGGTCGGACCTCGAAGGCTGTGGCCAGCGCCACCTGGCGGGGCGGCATGAGCGTGGATCCCGTAGCGGCCTGCAGTGCCGGAATCACATAGCGGCCGAGGCAGACGAGCACGGATACCGGGTTCCCGGGCAGCGCGAACACCGCCCGACCGCTGGCGTTCACGCCGAACCACATCGGCCCGCCGGGCCGCTGCGCAACCTTGTGGAATACGCACTCGACGCCGAGCTCACTGAGCACGCCAGGCACGTAATCATAGCGGCCCGCGGAGACGCCGCCGCTCAGCACCAGCACCTCGTGCTGCGCCAGCAGCTCCCCGAGTACGCCAAGCAGTTCGTCCCGCCGGTCCGGCAGGTGCCGGTCAGTCAGCGGCGCGAAGCCGGCCAGGGTGAGTGCCGCGGCCAGCCCCTGTGGATTCGAGCGCCGCAGCTGATGGCCCTGGATCGGCTCACCGGGGGCGATCAGTTCGTCGCCGGTCGAGATCACTGCGATGCGGGGGCGGCGGTCGACCTGCAGGCGCGTGAGTCCCGCGGACGCGGCAATCGCAATCTCCGGTCCGCGCAGCACGGCACCCGGGCCGAGCAGCCGGTCACCGGACCGGGCGTCGGTACCGCGACGGTGGACATTCTGCCAGGCGGATACCTCAACCCCGGACTCGAGAACGGCGATGCCGTCGCGGATCAGGATGCGCTCTACCGGCACCACGGCATCGCAGCCCTCCGGCAACGAGGCACCGGTCATGACCTCGATGCAGTCGCCGTGGCCGGCCAGGCGCTGGGGCAGGGCGCCAGCGCCCTGGGTGCCGGCCACCCGGAATTGCCGCTGCCCGTCGGCGACGGCGGCGGCAGCGAGCGCGATTCCATCCATCGCCACCCGGTCGAAGGGCGGCGCATCGCGCTCTGCCAGAATCGACTGTTGCAGGGTCCGGCCCGTACAGGCCGACAACGGCTGTTCCTCCACCATGGCGCGCGGCAGGCGGGCCGCGATCATCGCCGCGGCCTGTATCGGGGTCAGCATCCGCCGCCGATCACTTCTTGTCGCGGACCTTGAACGCGCGCAGCTGTTCGTTGAAGCGGCTGACGATCGCCTCGACCTCGTCCACGGCCGAATTGTTCTTCTTGGCCTGCATCGCCCGCAGCTCGGTGAGCCGCGCCTCGTCGTACAGCCCGCTCTCCTCGAAGGACTTCATTTCCAGGTCGAGGCAGGTGTTGTAGGCGGTGATGTCCTCGTTGAACTGCCGGACCGCCTGCTGGGCCGCGACCATTTCGTCGTAGCTGGCCGTGTTGCCGTCCGGCAGCTGTTCCGGGGCACGCGGGTAAATGCAGGCAGCCTGCGCGGTGGCCGTGGCCAGGGTCGCCAGCGCGGCGATCAGAATGCTCCTCATGCGTCGGTCTCCATCGGTAGTGCCGCGTCCATGGCGGATCAGCAATTCTAGCCTACGGCACCGGCCGCGGCCTACGGCCCCCGGACCGGCTCCGATCTGCTGGCCTATGTGCCTGATAAGGCTGGCGATAGTCGCCACGGTCGGTCGGGCCCTGTACAGGCTGCCGGGCCGGACCCCAGAATCTGCCACTTCTCCGACCCGAGCGCGACGCAACGCGACCCATCCGATGAGACCGAACCTGAGCCTGCTGGAGCCACCGCTGGTCGACCGCGTCATCGACGAGGCCTGCACCGTGCTCGAGCGCATCGGCGTGCAGCTCCGGGACCCACGGGCCGTCGGCCTGCTCGCGGCCCGGGGTCTCGTCACCGATGCGGCCACGCAGCGCCTGAGATTCCCGCGCCAGGTCGTGGACCAGGCGCTCGCCAGCGCACCACAGTCGATCACGCTCTTTGATCGCGATGGCAGGTCTGCCGCCGTACTCGAGGGCGACAACGTCCATTTCGTGCCGGCGAGTTCGGCGCTGCACATCCTCGACCGCCGGACGCAGGCGATCCGGGAGCCCGGCAGCGCCGACTTAGTCGAATTCGTCCGCCTGGCCGACGGCCTGCACCACCTGGCGTACCTGTCCACCGCGTTCGTGCCACGCGATGTGCCGCAGGCGATCGCCGATGCGTGGCGCCTGTACCTGGTACTGGCGCACTCGCGCAGCCCGGTCGTTTCCGGCGCATTCACGGCCAGCGGCGTGCCGCGCATGGCGGAGCTGATGGCGACATTCCGCAGCGATCGCGCGGAGCTGGCGCGGAAGCCGCTCGCGATCTTCACCTGCTGCCCCGGAACGCCACTGCGCTGGGGCGAGGACTCCGTCGCCAATCTGATCGATTGCGCGGAATGGGGCATTCCGGTCGAGATCGTGCCGGTGCTGCTGCTCGGCATGATCGCACCGGTCACGACGCTGGGGGCACTGGTGCTGCACACGGCGGAGGTGCTGTCCGGGATCACGATCGCGCAGCTCCTGCGGCCCGGTGCACCGGTGATCTTCGGTGGCGCGCCGGCGGCTTTCCACATGCGGCTGATGACCAATCCGATGTCCGCCGTCGAAGCCCTGCAGCTCAACTGCGCCTGCGCGCAGGTCGCGAAGCGCCTGCGGTTGCCCTGCCAGGCCTACATGGCGCTATCCGACGCCAAGGCCAACGACCCGCAGGCCGGCATGGAGACCGGCGTCGGTGCGTTCCTTGCGGCCAGCGCCGGCATCAATTCGGTCTCCGGACCTGGTGTGCTGGATTTCGTGAACTGTTTCAGCCTCGAGAAGCTGGTGTTCGACGACGAGATCGCGGGCCAGGCCCTGCACTTCGTCCGGCCCGTCGAGGTGCGCGGTGACCTGCCGGCGGTGGAACTGATCGGGGAACTGGTCCGCAGCGAGCGATTGCTCACGGCACCGCACACGCGGCGCCATTGGCGCGAGGAACTCTACCTGCCGGGCCCGACGGTGGACCGCTGCAACTGGAACCAGTGGGCGGAGCAGGGTTCGCGCGACTGGCGCGCCCGGGCCAACGCGGTCATCGACCAGATCCTCGCGGCCAGCGTCGTGCCACCCCTCGAGCCTGCGCTCGATGCGGAGCTGCGTCGCATCCTCGCCAGCGACCGTAGTGATGGCGCGCCGCCGCTGCCTCGACTGGCGGGACTGCAGCGCGAATAGCCAGCCCGGTGGCGTGAAAACGCCTTCCCGCTGCGCTATGCTGCGCGGCCGCATGCGCCTGGTCTGGGGTTCTGGTGGGAGAAGCGACGATGACTGCAGCGTTGATCTGTGATGCGATTCGTACACCGATCGGCCGCCACGGTGGTGCGTTGGCGGCCGTGCGGACCGATGACCTTGCGGCGCTGCCGATCGCGGAGCTGATGCGCCGCAATCCGGGCGTCGACTGGCAGGCCGTCGACGACGTCGTGCTCGGCTGCGTCAACCAGGCTGGCGAGGACAACCGCAATGTCGCGCGGATGGCGCTGTTGCTCGCGGGCCTGCCGGTGAACATTCCCGGCGCAACAGTCAACCGGCTGTGCGGATCGGGTCTCAATGCGGTGGCGACCGCCGCGTGGATGGTCGAGACCGGAACCGCCGAGCTCGTGATTGCCGGCGGTGTCGAGAGCATGAGCCGCGCCCCCTATGTATTGTCGAAGGCGGACGCCGCGTTCGGCCGTAGCCAGCAGCTCTACGACACCGTGATCGGCTGGCGCTTCGTCAATCCGCGGATCGAGCAGCAGTACGGCGTGGAATCGATGCCGGAGACGGCGGAGAACCTCGCTGCGGACTTCGCGATCTCGCGCGAGGACCAGGATGCCTTCGCGCTGCGCAGCCAGCAGCGGGCCTTGCGCGCACAGGCCGATGGAACGCTGGCCGGGGAGATCGTGCCGGTCACGCTGCCTGCCCGCAAGGGTCCCCCGGTCATCGTCGACAAGGACGAGCACCCGCGGCAGGCTACGCTGGAAGCACTGGCGAAGCTGCCGGCGCCTTTCCGCAAGGGTGGTTCGGTCACTGCCGGCAATTCCTCCGGGGTCAATGACGGGGCCTGTGCGCTCGTGATCGCGAGCGAACGGGCCGCTGCGCGCTACGGATTGACCCCACGGGCGCGGATTCTCGGCGCCGCGGTCGCTGGCGTCGAACCGCGGATCATGGGCATCGGGCCGGTGCCGGCGACGCAGAAGCTGCTCGCGCGTCTCGAATTGCCGATCGCGGCCTTCGATGTCGTCGAACTCAACGAAGCTTTCGCGGTGCAGGCGCTCGCGGTGCTGCGCCAGCTCGGGCTGCCGGACGATGCCGCGCATGTGAATCCGAACGGTGGCGCGATTGCCTTCGGCCACCCGCTCGGCATGAGCGGAGCGCGTCTCGCCACGACCGCGACCGGGCAGCTCGTACGGACCGGCGGTCGCTTTGCGCTGTGCACCATGTGCATCGGCGTCGGCCAGGGGATCGCCCTCGCCCTGGAGCGCATCGCATGAGTACAACCGTCACGGTCGAGCGCGAGGGGCCGGTCGCGGTCCTCGTGATCGACCATCCGCCAGTCAACGCGATGGCGCTGCCGGTCCGCAAGGCGCTGCTCGCCGCGATCGAGGAGGGGGAGGCTGATCCGGCCGTTCGTGCGATCGTCGTGCATGGCAATGGCCGCAACTTCATCGCCGGCGCAGATATCCGCGAGCTGGACGAACCGGTGCGGCTGCTGCCGCTCGGCGAGATGCTCGTGCGCCTCGAGGCCTGCACCAAGCCGGTCATTGCCGCGATGCACGGTGCGACGCTCGGCGGCGGCGCCGAGGTGGCGCTCGCGTGCCACTATCGTGCTGCGGCACCGAATCTGAGCTTCGGCCTGCCGGAGATCAC